>JBDNFN010000133.1:0-9683 GCA_041689795.1 Fuerstiella sp.
GGTTTCACTATCTATCTTGCTGTCTCGGCCGATGGCGGTTGTTTCGAGGCGGGAGCTTCTCGGGAATTTACAGATGTTGCTGATGGCACTTCAAACACGCTGATGGTCGTGGAAGTACCCAATAATCACAGCGTTCACTGGATGGCTCCTGTTGATGCAGGCGAGCAATTGATACTTAACATCAGTCAGGATTCTGAGTTGTCTCATCTGGGCGGTAGTCAATTGCTTTTCATGGACGGCAGCGTGCGATTTGTTAGTGCGAATTTGTCCGAGGAACAACGTCGAGCTTTGATTTCCATATCCGGAAATGACGACGCCGGTGAATTTTGAGGCACATTGAGTGTGCGACGACTGCTGCGTAGTTTAATGGCTGATCGAATGCGTCCTGTTTTACCCCATTGCATTTTTCTTGTGAATGCGCCGCCGTTTTAGATGGTTGAACGTTTCCAGGATGATCAGCGGGGCCAGCCAGCTAAACCATGCGGAAAACGGATAGATCCAATCTGCTGAGAAATTCGCGATCGTTGCGGCTCCAGCGATGATTCTTAAAACCACTGCCGAACACAGCAATGCAAAGCAACGTTCCATCCAGCGACGGTGGTCTGCATAGCGTCGCTGGACGGCGGTTCTCCAGCCGCGTGCGGCACACCATCCAGTGCCGATGGCAAGTGTACCAAAGCCAACCCCCGCGACGTTCCCGATTCAGCGTAGAATGCCATCCACAGGCCACTGGGCGTAACCAGCAGTAAGACGTTGAATACCTGGATTCTGCCAAGCCAGCGGTGCCATCCCGGGAGTCGCCGCCGAAGGTTTTCACTGATCAGAATTAAGCCCAAAATCAGTGAACCGGACCCGGAGAATATGTGCGCGTAAAATGCCCAATGATAGCAGCCAAAGAAGTACGGTGTTCGTCCTCGCAGAAATACAGATTGAAAATCTGGCGGTATGTAGTTCGGGTAGTTCAGGAAAACGCTAACAGACGCTTTGGAAATCAGGAGGCGTGCCAGCCGCTTCAGAATACTTAGCAGCATTTTGTCGCGAGTCGTATGCATGCGGCTTTGGAGTGTTGGGATGGCGAAAACGAGGTGCGTGGCGATGCCACCCAAAGTGCATGAAGAACTTCACTCGCCGGAGCAATACCTGCGAGCGTCGTTGCTGGTTCACAGGGCGCAGATTGGTTGCTACCTTAAATCATCCGTGTACCGCGAATCACAAGTTGCACGGGAAGTCCCCAGGGATCTCGCAGCATGGCGAACGTGTCTTCGCCGAGTTGATGAACGTCGGCGACGACAGTTGCTCCCGCTTGCCTGAGACGTTGCACGTCTGCGACGATGTCTGTAGAGACGAAAGCCAAGTGCAGTTCAGCGGGGTTCATATTGCGATAATCGGGTAACGGAGCGTTCTTGTTTCCGTAGATTTCGAGCATCACTGTGTCGCCATCGTCGGCCAGAAAATGAGCGTACGGAGCATCCACGGTTCTGCGTTTGACGGTTAGTCCAAGGTTTTCTACGTACCATCGAGCCATCAAAACAGGCTCTTCGACATTGAATGCCGCGTGTTCAATCTTCATTCTGCCTTCTGCCCTTGCAAACCTGGGAGGGGTGCTGTGTGATAATCATTTGAAGTCTACGTGATATCAGCGAAAGCTGTGATAGACGCACACCACATTTTCGATAATCCGTCTTGCGTTCGCAGTAATTGGGTTGCTGCGAGAGTTGGCCCATTCATCACCTCAACAAGATAGCACCCGATTGTGACGGCACTCGCAGGATATCGCAGACATGTTTTTCTCGCGTCGGCCATAGCAATGCTGTTGCTGACCAGTGGCCGCGCAACGCGTGGTGAAGATGCGAAAGCACAGACGGTTGAATTTGGCCGCGACGTTTACGAGCTTCTGCACAAAGCGTGTTTTGAATGTCACGGCGGCAAAAAGCAGGAAGGTGACCTGCGACTCGATAGCAGTCAGGCGTTGTCTGAATCCGGTTCGGTTGTGCCCGGCGATCCTGGCCGCAGTGAACTGTTGCGACGAATTACTTTGCCAAAAGGTCACGACGGAATCATGCCAGCGATCGGAGAGCCACTTTCGGTTCGCGAGATCGACGGGATTCGCCGCTGGATCAACTCTGGTGCAGTCTGGTCGGACACGTTTGAGGCCCAAAAGCATTGGAGCTACATTTCGCCCGTCCGTCCCACGGTTCCTGATCTAACGTTGAAGCACGGCTTCGACTCGAATTGGGCACGGAATGAAGTAGACGCGTTTGTTCTTGCCAAACTGCAGTCTCAGGGTCTTCGTGCGTCGGCTGAAGCTGACCCGGCGACTCTTGTTCGTCGATTGTTTTTTGACGTGATTGGTTTGCCGCCAACTCCTGCAGATGTAAACGCATTTGTTGCAGAACCGACTGATGAAGCCTACATCCGACTTGTTGATGAGTTGCTGAGTCGGCCGCAATTCGGCGAACGCTGGGCTCGTGAATGGCTGGACCTGGCACGTTACGCGGACTCACATGGGTTTCAACGTGACGACCTCCGTGAAATCTGGGCCTACCGTGACTGGGTGATTTGTGCTTTGAATGATGACATGCCATTCGACCGTTTCACCATCGAGCAGATTGCCGGCGACCTGCTGCCGAACGCAACCGAAGCTCAGAAAATTGCAACGGGCTTTCATCGTTGTACGCCCACCAATGTCGAAGCCGGATCTTTGCCGGAAGAAACTCGCGTGGAACAGGTGATCGATCGGGTCAACACAACGGGCGCCGTATGGCTGGGGACAACGTTAGAGTGCTGCCAGTGCCACGACCACAAGTACGATCCGTTTTCAAACAAGGACTACTACGGCCTGCTGGCGTTCTTTAATAACACAGAAATGGAAGCGGACCGAACGAATCCAAACACGCCCAGTTCTATTCAGTTCAAGGGGCCGCAGATGGAGATTACCAGTGTGGTTAAGGATGCTGAGCGAAATGCGTTGAAGGCGACGCAGCATGAATTGACGGTGCAGCTTGCCGCTCGGCGAACGGAACTCGCCGATCACCTGAAATCGTGGGCTGCCAACTTTCAGCAGTCACTTTCAGAAGCCCCGCAATTGCACACTTTGCAGGTGGTTGATTTTCGTTCAACGGGTACCGTTGATGCACGCGAAGTTCTGGAAGACGGTTCGGTGCTGCTGGTTGGCACTGATCCTCCTGCTACCGATGTTTATGAAGTCATCGTGAAGACAGGTCTTCAGAATATCACCGCATTTAGGTTGGACACGCTGAGACACGAATCACTTCCCGGAGGCGGACCTGGACGAGGCGACCCGGTACGAACAAACTTTGTGCTGAATCGGTTTTCCGCAGACGTCGCGGAAGTGGCTCCAAATGTCGAAGTGACGACGGGAAAGCAGACGACGCTGGAGTTCAGCGGTGCCACGGCTGACTTTTCGCAAAAGGGCTGGGAGGTGAATGGGGCGCTCAGTGATGCTGCTCGATCGGGCTGGGCGATTGCACCTCAGTTCGGCAAGCCGCATTGGGCGCAGTTTGTGCTTGCGGCGCCGTTTAACGCACACAGCGAGCAGTTGATCACATTTAAGCTTGTTCAGGAATTCGGTAGTGCTCGGTCAATTGGGCGACTGCTGCTGTCGGCTGTCACTGGCAATCTTGATACCCAGTCAGTGCCCGAAAATGTTGCAAAGATCGTCGCGAAACAATCGGCAGGATGGTCAATGAAAGACCGCAACGACTTGCTGGAATACCGCAGTCTTCAGGACAAGTCTTCAAAGCAGCTGACAGCACAGATTGAAAAACAAAAGAAGCAGCTGGCCGAACTTGCACCAGATACGACTCTGGTGATGATCGAGTTGCCGCAGCCGCGAATGTCTTACGTTTTTGAGCGAGGCGACTACCGAAACAAGGGCGAGACAGTTCAGCCAGCAACGCCGGGGATCTTGCACACGATCCCCGCCGGACCGTTGAACCGGCTCACGCTGGCAAAGTGGTTGGTTGATCCGGCGAATCCTTTGGTTGGCCGAGTTACCGTGAACCGCTGGTGGGCGGAAATATTTGGTCGGGGCATTGTGCCGACGCTGGAAGACTTCGGCGTTAAGGGAGATACTGCGTCACATCCGAAACTGCTGGATTGGCTGGCGGTTGAATTCATGGAAAACGGCTGGTCGCGAAAGAAGCTGATTCGCACAATTCTGCTGTCGTCGACATATCGTCAGTCTTCTTTTGTGTCTGACGAAGTTCGAGAACTTGATGATGCGAATCAACTGTTAGCTCGGGGCCCACGATTTCGCATGAGCGCTGAGATGATTCGAGACAACCTGTTGGCGGTTTCGGGGCTGTTGGATTTGAAGCAGTTTGGCCCTTCGATTCATCCCTATCAACCGGACGGAATCTGGTCGAAGGTTGGCGGGCAGAACTACGATTATAAGGTGAGTCCGGGAAGCGAACAGTATCGTCGCGGCATTTACGTTGTGCTGAAACGCGGGGCACCTTATCCCAGTTTCATGAACTTCGACGCATCGTCCAGGCTGGCATGTACGGTTCAGCGATCCCGCACTAACACTCCGCTGCAAGCGCTGACACTACTGAATGATCCAGTCTACGTTGCCGCTGCGGATTCGTTGGCAAGGCGAGTATTGAAGAATAAGCACGCAGCGACTGCCGATGAAAAGATCGAATATGCGTTTCAGTTGAGTACAGGGCGGCGGCCTATGCAAACCGAAGCAGGTGTATTGATGGATCTGTTGGAAACTCAACGCCGCGTCAATCTTGCCGCAATAAATGGCCAGAAGTGGCTCACGAAAATTGCAGATCTGCCGACGGGTTTGTCGGCCTCTGAATTTGCAGGCTGGAAGTCAGTCGCCATGACTTTGCTTAACCTGCACGAAACGATCACAAAGAATTAATGACTCTGAACCCGCGGCCGTCTCAGCTGTCGCTCGGAAACACACTGCGGTTGCCGTGCAGAAGAGGGCGTTGCTGGATACCGGCAGTCACTGAAACTGAAGATGACTCAATATATGAAATCGTATCTCAAGAATTCACGGCGCACGTTTCTGACTGCGTCTGGCATTGGCCTTGGGGGCATAGCGCTGGCTGAGCTGCTGTGCGAAGAGGCACGCGGTGCTGATGACGTTGCGTCCGCCCGTCAACCGCATTTTACACCATCGGCAAAGCATGTGATTTATCTGCACATGGTTGGTGCTCCGTCTCAACTGGATTTGTTTGATGACAAGCCCGTGCTTCGTCAGTACCACAATCAGCCGTGTCCGCCCGAAGTGACGAAGGACCGAGACTTTGCGTTTATTGGGAAGACGTCAACTCTTGCGGGATCTCCGTGGGAATTCAGGCAGCATGGCCAGTGTGGACAGTCACTTTCTGAACTGTTGCCTCACCTGAGCACAGTTGCGGACGAACTTGCGGTGGTGCGTTCCATTCATAATGACGAAATAAATCATGCTCCCGCGCAGATGTTTTTGCATTCAGGTTTTGGTCGAGGCGGGCGTCCCAGCCTGGGATCATGGGTCACCTATGGGCTGGGTTCTGAAAACAAGGATCTTCCAGGCTATGTTGTGCTGGTGAGTGGTCCGAAAGGCGGAGCCGGCACCAGCCTGTGGTCAACCGGTTTTCTGCCAAGCGTTTATCAGGGTATACAATTTCGTTCGGAGGGAGATCCGGTGTTGTTTCTTTCCAGCCCGGACGGACATACTCGAGAAGACCGCCGTCGTGTGCTGGATGCGCTGTCGAAACTGAATCACGAACGATTGCAGGCGACTGGTGATCAGGAAATTGAGACGCGAATCAGTCAGTACGAAATGTCCTATCGCATGCAGGCGTCGGTGCCGAAACTAATGGACATCGGACAGGAATCAAAGCACACGCTGGAAGAATACGGGGCTGTTCCCGGCAAGGCCTCATTCGCCAACAGTTGTCTACTGGCACGGAGATTAGTCGAACGCGGCGTACGATTGGTTGAACTCTATGACGCGGACTGGGATCACCACAATAATCTGGAAAAACGACTCACAAGCAAATGCATGGAAACTGATCAGCCGATTGCGGCGCTCATTCGTGATCTCAAGCGTCGCGGGTTATTGAATGATACGCTGGTGGTGTTCGGCAGCGAATTTGGTCGAACCCCGTTAAATCAGGGAGCATCACAGGGGAAGGGGCTTTCCGGTCGAGACCACCACAAAGACGCCTACACAATGTGGCTGGCTGGAGGCGGTGTGAAAGGAGGCGTGAGCTTTGGGCGGACTGACGATTTCGGCATGGACATTGTGGAAAACCCGGTTCACGTTCATGATCTCAACGCCACAATTCTGCACCTACTGGGGCTTAATCATGAACGACTTACATATAAATATCAGGGGCGTGAATTCCGGTTGACGGACGTTCACGGCCGTGTTGTTCACGAAATTCTTTCTTGATTCACGAAACTGCAGGCTGGGTAATTTCGCAGAGTTTGCCGACAATAATGACGTCTCGGTCGTGGGGATTCTATGATTGCTGTCTTTTTCTGAAGTTCCCCCTATCGAACGGGCGATTTTTTGGGTAGCTTGCCAAAAATTGAGCCTTCGAAGCAGACACATCTTCGAGTTCACGCGGCCCCGTTGGCCGATACTTAGATACTGCGACCAAATTCAGACGCACTATCCCTACAGGCTCCAACGCGACAGGTCTTCCCCGACGTTCTAAATGGGCTATCGTCTTACATTGACGATTCGTCTACGAACGTCATTGCCAGAGTGCAATGAAGCGGCGTCGCATTACGTGTGTTGATAAATGCGTACGCCCGGTTTCCCGTTTCGGAATTTCGACATTGGCATATTTTTGCCCGTGTTATCCGGCCACGGTACGCACCATTATTCGGAAAACCTGATTTAAAGATGTCCCAAAACAGTTCTCAAGATCCGTTCTATTTTTCTTCAATCCCTTCGCCGTTTGATACTTACGAAGTTTCTGCGTCTGAATTCGTTACGGATTCGCTGGCGGGCTATGCCGGCGGCGTCGACGATGCCGTGAGTACTGCGCCCGTTGGCAGCGACTTACCAGTTGCTGAACCCGCTGAAGTACCGCTCGCGTCAGTTTCAGTAGACCCGCCGGAAACTGCTGAGTTCCATTCAGAGCCAGTCATCGAGATTGCTGCTGAAGTCGCTGAAGCAGACGATCTGTTTGTGCAGGTGCCTCAGACACCGTTTTTCAACAAAGGAGACATCGCTGTTGTGGAGTCTCTGGAAACTGAGTCGGTTCACGAAACACCCGTTCAGGCTGTCGAACCAACTTCCGAAGTGGCATTACCTGTGCATGAATCTGTTGATTCACAGGTTCAGAACAATCCAGAACAGCAATTCGCTTCAGTTGATAACGTTTCGCATCCGTCAGCACCAACAGCCGAAGTGGCGAATACAGTCGACACATCTGCTACAGAAAACGTTGTCTCCGCGGCGGCTGCAGCCACTGTTGCAAGCAATCTGAAGGAAGAAGTCGCCGCTGGAAATCAGCGAACTCAGGTGACTTCGACTCAGGCACACACAGTGAAAATTAAGTTCACGGCCAAAGGTCCGGTTATCGCAGCAGGCAGTGCGCCAGTGCGAGCCTTGGCAATTGCAGCGACGCCAGGTGTGGCCGTAGCGTCTGCAGTGCCTGTTGAAGCTGTTCAGTCTTCAGCACCAGCACCAGTTGCAGAAGCAGAAGCAACGGGTCCTTTGTTTAGTCAACTACCGCTAAGCGAAGACGTCCAGAAGGCCGTGCGAGCGTCTGGTTATCTGACACCGACGGACATTCAGCTGGAAATCATTCCTCACGTGCTCGAAGGTCGAGACGTGTTGGCTCAGTCGCAAACGGGAACCGGAAAGACAGCCGCGTTTGCTCTGCCGATTCTTTCAAAAATCGACACTCAACGCCGCAGTCCGCAGGTGCTTGTTCTGGCTCCCACGCGAGAACTCGCGATGCAGGTGTCGGACTCGTTTTCAAAATATGGCAGCCATATTAAAGACCTGAACGTGCTGGCGATTTACGGTGGCCAGGCTTACGAGACACAACTGCGTCAGCTGCGACGAGGCGTGCAGGTTGTTGTTGGGACTCCTGGTCGCGTGATTGACCACATCAAGCGGAATACGCTGGATCTCAGCCAGCTGGAATGCCTGGTGTTGGATGAAGCCGACGAAATGTTGAACATGGGATTTCTTGAGGACGTGCAGTTCGTTCTTGAGCAGACTCCGCCAACGCGACAGGTTGCTTTGTTTTCGGCAACTCTTCCTGCCCCAATTCGTGCTATTGCTCAGCAGTACCTGAAGGATCCGGTTCGAATCACGATCAAACAAAAGACCATGACTGCGGAATCAATCCGTCAGCGGGCCGTGTTTGTTCCTCCGCGAGATCGCGTCGACGCTTTGGTTCGGTTTCTGGAAGCCGAAGAATCTGACGGCGTCATCGTGTTTACAAAGACACGTGAGGCGACCGTAACTGTTGCCGAGCAGCTTTGTCGTGAAGGTCTTTCGGCCGTCGCTTTGAATGGCGACATGGCTCAGAACGTCCGCGAACGCACGATCGAACAGCTGAAAAACGGGAAACTGGATATTCTTGTGGCGACCGACGTGGCTGCCCGTGGTTTGGACGTAACGCGTATCAGTCACGTGTTCAACTACGATATGCCTCATGACAGTGAATCGTATATTCACCGCATTGGGCGAACCGGTCGTGCTGGACGCAGTGGACAGGCGATTATTTTCCTAACGAATACTCAGCGCGGCAAGCTGCGAATAATTGAACGAGCCACTAAACAGCCGATTGAAGTGGTTGATCCGCCAACGGCAATTCAGATTAATGCGATTCGGATCGAACGGTTCAAACAACGGATCAGTGATGTTGTGGCCAACCAGGATCTATCAGTCTTCCAACAAATGCTGGCTGACTACGCTTCGGTCTCCGGACAGCCGATGGAAGTCGTAGCTGCGGCGCTGGCATTGATTGGTCAACAGGGGCGATCGTTCCTGATGCAGGATCGCCCTCGGCGGCAGTCCTTTGAACGCGATGACCGCAATGGCGGCAACGATCGTTTCGAACGCCGCGATTCACGTGAGTCAGGCGGAGCGGATCGTGGACGAGCCGGTCGTCCGAGCGGAGATCGAAATCGACAGGGTGGTCCACCGGAATCAGGCATGGATCGTTATCGCATCGAAGTCGGTCACGATGACGGCGTGAAGCCAAGCAATATTGTTGGTGCTGTTGCAAACGAAGGCGGCATTGACGGTGAGTACATTGGTCCAATCAGGATTCACGATTCCTACAGCACCATTGATCTTCCGGAAGGCATGCCTCGCGAAGTGTTTCAGACCCTGCAGCGTACACGTGTTGCCGGTAAAGAACTTCAGCTTCGGCTGTCGACTGAAGAACGTGAACAGTCGCATCCTCGCCGCAGCAGTGGTGCGCCGCAGGATAATCGACGTCAGTTTAGTAGCGGTTCCGGGGGGGCCGGATCGTTTCGCGGCAAGCCAAAGCCATTCGCCAAACGTAGAAGGCCATCGGATAGCTAGTGCGCGTCCGTAAATAGACTTGAGTAATAAAAACGTAGAGTGAGAAACGAAAAACTCCACGAAGATAACGACTGAAATTTACGTAGATGGTTTAACAGGGCCAAAAACGGAAATCGTGGTGTCATCTTCGAGGAGTGAATCGATGCGTCAAGGGTAC
>JBDNFN010000134.1:0-17552 GCA_041689795.1 Fuerstiella sp.
CAGATACCTTGCCTGCGGCAAGCATTGACTCACCTTCCGCTAGGGCTTTCACGACTTGCTCAGGACTGCGACGTTTTCGCTTCGAATTACTCATCAAAATCTCCGCGCCCAGTATTGGGCTCTGAAGACTCTCATTCTAACGGGTACCGAATTCGGGGAGCACGCCAGTCCAGTTCGATAACATCCTTTGCTCCGACAAACGCCCGTGGCAATTCTGCAAACCAATTTCGCTGCCGCTGAATGACAGCACGCTCCAGCGGCGGTTGACCAAACCGAAACGGAAACACAGGACGACGAAATATGTCGGGGAGATTTTCTAAAACAGATGCTCGCTGCAAAGCCTGTTCGTTGCGGCTGAGAATGTCTTCCAACTGCAATTTCATCCGTCTGCGAAGTGACGTACCTTGTCGAGTTCGCTGCAGAACGCTCAATCCACCATCGCGTTCAACGACGATAATCCAAAGATTCTGCCATGACGTCTGATCAATTGCACATTTAAATGCAGCACATCCCAGCGTGTCGCTGGTGGTAATCACAACCGGTTCTACCGCACCTTCCAATTGCCGAATTGCGGTTTCGAAGGCATGCAACGCCTCGCCCGCGTGTTCCGCCGGAGACAGCGAAGACAACTGATCCGCAGCAGCGCGAGTTCCCAGAGAAACTTGCACCACTGAACTTTGGCTGGGGCGAAAACATACAACATTCAGATTTTTGTCCGCGTCCGCAGACAGTGCCATCGCAGTCGCAGTCGCGTACAACTTCGGCAGGCCCCACATTGGCAGGCTGTTGTCGATTAGCACAGCTCGATTTTCTACTGTTGGATTCGGCGGTGATTTTCGACGAATGTACATCGCCTCGTTCGACGCAATACGAACAGCCAACGTAAATTCATCAAATGCCAGATCACTCAACAACAACTTATGCAGCTGCCCACGATTGCTGATGTCCGAAACACCGCCAGTCGGGATGTCAGTCGCTGATTCAAGTGAACGTGGCAGCGTGACTGCCGCCATCAGATGGCGAGATAGTTTGGCGAATCCGCTCAGACCCGGATCGTGTCGCAGGGATTCCAACAGACTGGCAGCTACCTGCGGTTGCTCAAGAGGCGACTCCTCCGGTGGTAATATGTCGACAGCCACCCCGGTCTGCACGCGGCGTTTAATATCGGCAGAACCATAGTCGTGCAGACCGCTCGCTAACACTCGAGCGATTCTTAAAAGATCCAGCACATCATGCAGCACGCGGTGAAACAACGGCGGCCGACCTCTCCACTCAGCTTCCTCAGCGGCGGTTGACGGCAGCGAAAGTGTTTCACCATCCCCCTTCCTTTCAAAAAGCCAATCCTCCGGAAGTCCAACTTGAAAAGCAGTCGCCAGAAGAGACTGCTCGTCTTGGAAGTAACCACTAACGTTGACGGTTTTAAGGAGAAGGCGACTTCATAGGCGGAATAGTCAGCAATTGCCCAGACGATACCGGCGGCGCAAACCTTGACATTTCTTTCACTGGCTGCGCATCTGCCTCGCTGTTAACAGGCGGAAGATCTTCCCCTGAAAGCAATGGCTCGGGCAGCCCAACGACCTCTTCTGCTGCATACGACGCAGGAACCACGTCACGCCCACGCATTCGAATACCGCCGTCATCCGCAATCGGATTCGCTGAAGGTCGCGTTCCGCTCTGCGGCCGTCCAGCCTCTTCGCCTGGCGGACGTTGATCGCCAACAGGACGATTCTGAACATCTGAAATCTCACGAAGTGCCGTCACAACAGTTCGGTCCAGACCATTTCGCGACGCGGCATCAAGCAGTTCTTTGGCAACTCCCGGGTAGCCGCGAAGCTGCTGAAACGCCGCCACCAGCAACAGGCGATCGGTGGAATTCGGGCGAACCTGCAACCACATCCACAAATCTTCATCCTGTGCGATGCTGTTGGATTCGAACCCAGAACCAAACAGATCTTCACCGCTCACCCACGAACTTGTCGGGTCGTCGTGAAGATGCAATGCCGTCTTCAAACTACTAACAGCCGCGGCGTGCTTCTGCTGTGCTACCTGCACCCATGCCAAGCGCAACCACGGCGCTCGACGAACGGCCGCGGTTTCTGCGGCGGTCGTATAGAAAACTTCGGCCGACACATAGTCCTGCTGACGAAATGCATTATCGCCGGATGTCTGGTAACGCAGGCTTCGAATACGATTGACGGCAGAAACCTCGGCTTCCGAAATTGCCTTAAAGTCGTTACCAAACTCATTCACAATCGGTGTCTCATCCGCAGCCAATCGCTGAGAAAGCAACTCACCATTCATAGACATATCGGCTGCCAACCCCTGCGGCAGCGTTCCGGTCGCGACATTGCCTGAAGAAAATTGCGCCGCCACTTCCGCTGGCGTAGGCGGAGCAGCCAATTGAACTATCGATGGCAGCGGTGCTAAAAATGGAGTTGTGTTATAACTTCCATAGGGCACTGCAATCGGCGGAGCGATGATTCCCATCACGCCGTAACCAAGTCCGGGTCCATAACCGTAGCCATTCCCGAGACCATAACCAGACGAATACTGAATAGACAGACCATTATAAATTGGCAGTCGGTTATATAAATTCACCCCGTTCGAATAAGACCCGTAGTCTTGATGGCCATGATTGTGGTACTGAACCGGGGCTCCATATCCACCGTAAGCTACAGCACGACCGGAACCCGCCGAATAATTGAGCCCCGAATGTGAAGATGAATTCGGTGCATGCAAGGTCCATGGTGGCGACGAAGATCCGTGCCCCTGAGAATCATACCCGCTGGCTGCTGGTGTTCCCCATCGCTGTCCGCCGCCCATTCCGCCAAACGCACCACCTGCTCGGCTGCCGCTGGTATGCGAACCGCCGTGGGCATGCGAACCGCCGTGAGATCGCTGAGCCATTCCTTCACACGGTGCAACGACAAGTAACGCAAATAAGATAATCGCTGATCTTGCCAAAGGACGCTCCATGAAATCATGACGTTTAGAAAAAGTTGAGGACGACACAATGCCATTCTCTACCGCGCCAGCCACAACTGCAAACGGAATCTGATCCGCCATGCCATCTGGCGAAGCAATCAGTCAAAAAGGGCCGGCAAATCGGAACCTCCGTAACCGTTTCATGCGGCTGATACGATACCCTGAAAACCCCACTTCCCGTTTCGTTTCCAGGCCCCCAATTCAAGATGCCTCGTGTTTCTGTTATTTTGCCGGTATTCAACGCTGAAAACACGGTCGGACGTGCCATTCGATCGATTCTAACGCAGTCGTTGGATGATCTGGAATTGGTTGTGGTTGATGACGGATCGACCGACGACACCATGTTGCGGATCACAGATATCGACGACACACGGCTAAAAGTAATCACCTTGCCACATAGGGGCGTTGCTGCTGCGTCCAACATTGCTCTGCAAAATTCGACAGCCGCCTATATTGCTCGAATGGACGCAGATGACATTGCTCACCCTACGAAACTTCAGAAGCAACTGCAGCTGCTGGATGATGAAGACCTGGATGTCGTAGGTTGCCAGGTGAAGATTATCGACGCAGAAGGTAACCCGACCCGGACGCTGCAGCGTTATCAGCAATGGATCAATCACGACACCGCTACGACTGACCGAATTCAGGCCCTGAGATTTGTCGAACTGCCGCTTGTTAATCCAACTATTTTGGCTCGCCGAAAGTATTTCGAACTCGGATTCCCAGACAATGATCTTCCCGAAGATTATCAATTGATGCTGAAGGCTGCAGCCGCTGGCATGCGTTTTGGAAAAGTCCAGAACGTGCTATTCGACTGGATGGATGGCCCCACACGATTGACTCGCAACGACCCAAGATACTCGACCGACGCATTCATGAGCTGTCGACGCCTGTATCTTAAAACCGGCCCACTCGCCGACGTGCCGACCGTTGATCTGTGGGGCGTCGGTCAGACGGGTAAGCCATGGTTGCGATGGTTGCAGACACAGAAAATCCACGTCCGCCAGGCCTTTGAAGTCAGCCCAAAGAAAATTGGTAAGGTCATACACAACACGCCAATCGTGGATGCCGACACCATGCAAACCAGCGATAACGTTCCATTGATTATCGCCGTTGGGGCAGCCGGTGCCCGCGATCTAATATGGAACCACATTGTAGAGCGAGGTTACGACCCCGGTACCAATGCCTGGTTTGTTGCCTGACTGTGAATAAACTTTCGTCTTAATGCTGTAAACAAACGGCAACCTCAATGCATGTCGTCCGATGCAAAGTCTAATCATAACAACTGAATCCTGCCTGCTTCAGACACGACTTCCGCATGTCGTAAGAGACCCCGTTCATGACAGTTAGAAATCTGAGCCCGAAATCAGGCTGCCGTCGTTGCGACTGCCCAGACGTTGCAGCACGTCCAATGAGATCATGTCTCCAATAGTGCGAACCGAACCATCGGCCATCAGAAAATTGCAAACGGCTCCATGAAAGCTTGAGAACCCTCGGATTAAGATTTCGTTTCCGCTATCGTCCAGCATAACGTCAGCCGTCTGAGCGTCGTAATAACCGGTGTTGCGATTTTCGGTATCGGGCAGTCTGTCCAGTATATTCGTCGGTACACCAGTGTTTCGAAGCGTGCTGTAGTCGCCCGTCAGAAAGCCGATGTCGAAGCTTGTTTTTCTCTTTTCCCCGACCAATATCGTTGTCGACGCACCATCCGGAACTTCGTACATCGACTCGCTGCTGTTCAGGTACAGCAAACCATCGTTATCGCTGTCGATGGGCACTGCCTGACTGGCGTGGCACCCCGCATAGTCGGAATGCGACGCTCCGTTGCGTGCTGCGGTAGCTGGCGAGCTAGGGCACTCCAGAATACTGAGGGTCACCGTATCTGCTAACGGAGCGGTTGATGCAGCCATTCCAAAACCGCCAGCGTCATCATCGGCTGCCGGCATCTGAATCGGATTGTAAAATTCAAGCTTTTCCGCAGACAGAAAACTGCGTTCGGGGTTGTTGAAGTCAACGTTGCGATACGTGTTACCTTCACCAAGCTGCGGCAGGATCTGAGCAATCCAGCTCATGCGATAGCCGAAATCCACCACTGTAATTTCCTGACCTGCGGCACTCGCAGCCTCAGGAACGGGCTCGCTGTATCCACCGCCACCCATACCATAGTCATCCATGGGTTCCATCGGATGACCTTCCAGCACGGGCCCCGTTTTATTGACGCATCCCGGCGGAAGAACCAGATGCGCGGTCTGATAGTTATGCAGAGCGATTCCAAGTTGCATCATATTGTTGGTGCACTGAGTTCTGCGAGCCTGTTCACGAGCCTGCTGAATTGCTGGCAGCAACAACGCGATCAGCAGCGCGATTGTAAAAATCACTACAAGCAATTCCAGCAAAGTGAAACCCTTATGATTTCGAATAACGCGTCTCATAGCATTTGAACCTGTTGCAGGTATTCTCAAAAAAAAACAACTGCCAAAGACAGCACTACCATTCGCTAACCATCTGACCATCGTGCCTGTTGCCGAGCCACGAAAACAACTCTGCCGCAATGTTCTGACTCACAAACCGCACAGACCCATCCGCGACAGCAACCTGCCATCCGCCAGTGTGGTAACTGCTCAGGCTGCCCGTGGCCAGGTCGAGATCCAGCAACTGCCCATCATTACTGTCGCCAACAGAATTCAATGCCAGCCACGTTGCCCCCTTCGATGTGTTTCGGAGTGATGCCGACGTACCAGAGATCCAGCCAAGGTCTTGCGCGCCTGAGTAATCGTCCATCCGACGTTCGCCCAGCATGATCGTGTTACTGGCACCATCGCGGATTTCTTTGTCCTGAACACTGCTGTTCAGAAAGAACAGGCCGTTGTTTTTTCTGTCGACCGGAACATCGTCTCCCCCGGTAATTCCAACGTAGGAGGTCCCCGCCAAGCCGGCGTATGACTGAGGATCGGAAGGACAGGTGAGTGTTGAAAGATGCATCGTTCGTACCAAATCATTTACTGGATTGTACGCAGACATGGAAAAATCAACTCGACGGAACAAAGGCGTCTCTTCGAACATTGGCAAAAGCTGCACCACCCAACTCATGTGATAGCCTTCTTCAATGTTACGAATCGGCCCGGTTTCATTCACACATCCGGGCGGTAGACATTGAAAAGCGGATTGGTAGTTGTATAAGCCAATGGACAGCTGCGCCAGATTATTCTTGCACTGAGTCCGTCGAGCCGCTTCTCGACATTGCTGAATCGCAGGTAAAAGCAGCGCCACCAGAATGCTGATGATCGCAATTACGACCAGCAACTCGATTAATGTAAAACCGCGAATTTCACGACAGCCAACTCTGCGGACTGTGGAGCCATATTCTCTTAAGTCGTTTTCTGCAGGCTCGTCAAACATTATCAACACTCTCTTTTGAGACTTTCGGCGGGGTCGTAATAGAGCCCGAATGCTGAACGGCAAGGCCACCGAACGCGGCACTACAAACCGATTCATTCTTCAATAACGCTGCGTCGCAATCAGAAATCGCCAGTAAGCTCCAGGTCTTCGCGGTTGCCCAGAAAGGAGAACACCTTGGTATCGATGTTCTCGCTGATAAAGCGAACAGAACCGTCTGCTAATGCAAACTGTGCTCCACCGACGTGCTGACTGCTGAAGCCACTGGTCGACATATCATCAGGTGCAATCGTCGGAGTAACCACTGCACTCTGACGTTGAAAATAATTAACAACGTCCCAGCCCTGATTTATCGAAACTCCCGTATTTCGTAATGTTGCTGAAGTGCCCGACATCCAGCCAAGATCATCGGTATCGCGAGGATTGATTTTTTCGCCAACCATGATTGTGTTTGTGGCCCCATCACGAATTTCGCTGAATCGCGTTGAACTGTTCAGGTAGAACAGTCCATTATTTTTAACATCAATGGGAACGTCGTCGCCTCCGAAGGATCCTGCATAGCTGCTGGCCTGTACAACTCCGATGGGATCCACTGTGTACTGAAAGCTGTAATCTGATGGGCACATCATTACGCGGATTTGTATACCCCGAATCGTTGCATTGGCCGAGCCGTTCGAGCCCTGCGTGAAGTCAATACTCTTGAAGGTCCGCATCTGATCAAGCATTGGCAAATGCTGAACCAGCCAGCTAATTTGATAGCCTTCCGGCGTGTTCTTAATAGGACCAGTGAGATTGACAGTGCCCGGCGACAGCATTTCAAACGACATGTCGTAATTGTGAATGGCCAAAGCGATCTGGCACAGGTTATTTTTACACTGAGTTCTTCTTGCGGCTTCTCGCGCCTGCTGAACCGCTGGCAACATCAGTGCAATCAGAATGGCGATAATCGCAATCACCACCAGTAACTCAATTAGCGTAAAACCACGCGTCCGGCGTTTGGAAGTATTCTGCGATACCGCAGATGCTTCTTCTGCGATTCGCGAAGAAGCGGCCGCCTGTACCTGCTGATGCCCAGGCCGCTTTGAAATTGTCGTAGTGGAATTCATTGGGGAAGCCTTATTGTTCTGGTGACCTGAATGGGTAGGTCTAAATTTACAGGATATTTAGCAACAACCGTGGCCATATCATCTTTAACGGTGATCACAACCTGCGCTGTATTTGTCTGATCAATTACTCCGGCTGGAATATTCCAGGTCTCACCCGAATATGCTGGATCTTTAGAGTGTTGACGCAGCACTCGAGCCTGCGCCGCCACTGCAAGCTGCTGCGTTTGCTGCTGCCTGAGCTCCTGACGCAACTGGCGACGATCCCCGACGGCACGACGAATAAACTGAGCGATCATGCCCGACATCAGCAGCAGAACCACTAAAACCATCACCGTCACAACAGCTCGCCGTTTCGAATACGTTGTGACACTGCAACGGCTGAATTCAGTCGCAGCCAAATTGGACAAATCAGAAATTTTCTTCATGACGCTTCTCCCGACTTTTCTGCGTCAACCGCCGGTCGTTCCTCTACAGCATCCTCAGTTACAGCATCCTCAGTCGCTGCTTTCGGGCTAACACCGTCTACACCCGCTTCAGCAGCATCCAGCGAGGGCTGTTTTGCTGACGCTGACTCGCTCGCTTCGGACGTAGCAACTGGTTTCGAAAACAACAGAATTTCCACGACCGGCCTGGCAGTCGACGCTTCAGGCAGACCGCCGGAAGTCTGCGTCAATTGCGGCAGCTCTGTGAGATTTATCCCGATCAGACCATCTTTCGCCGAAAACGAAATATCCGTTCCCTTCCGAAAAACAAACCGTTCGGTAGCCAGCAGTTCGTCCTGATTGCGAAGTTCGCGGCGCAGCACGTTCTTGTCCACTGCCCAGCGAATTTGCCCAGCTTCGACATCCGAAAACATTAGTGTCGTTGGTTGCACGTCGCTGGCCAAATTTAATTCGGCATCACGGCGCAAAGCACGTTCCAGCTGCAGGACAGTTTTCAGGTAGGCGGATACCTCGCTATCAAACCGGTCCGCTTTCAGAACCGTGTGCATACACAGTCCGGCTGATGTCAGCATCACACTGCTGAGAAACAGATAGATCAGATAGTAGTGAAACAATGTGCCACGACGCGCTAACCATTTGTGCCGCTCGAAGTTGCCCTGTTGAAGTTTTTCGCTGTTGCGATTCATTGAGCCGCCTCCGACAAATCTACCCAAACGGTGAGGGATCTGTTAATTCCAAAACCCGTTTCTTCCAGCGGATGGCGGATGGCGATCTTCACTGCAGTGGCTGAGCCCACTTTGACTTCCGCTTCAGAAACAGGTGTTAACGTCAATTCCGTCTCAGGGTACCGTTCAGAAAACCAGGGCGACAACGTTGGGTTTTCACCGTACACGCCGTTTGACTGCTGCAAGAAAGCTGCATGGTTGTTCAATTCAATCAGCGTCAATGTTTCGCAGCGTGCAGTTTTGCGTTGTTTCTGAATCGCATGCACGGCTGGCACCAGAATCGTCGCAACCAGCGACAGCAGTACAGTACACACCACCATTTCCACCATCAATGATCCGCGCCGAAGCGTAGCCATTTGACGAGAAGGCTGCCGCAACGCTGATACTCGGTGGTTGTCATTCGCCAAACTGCTGGCAGACCTTGCATTCTGAGGAGCAAGATTTCCTGACCGATCAAATATTTTTTGTGAATGCAAATACACGGAAACCCCGATCACGACAGATCGTTTAAAAGTTTGATCAACGGAAGAAACAGGGCAATACAGATAAACCCAACAACTAAGCCAACGGCCAGAATAATTAATGGCTGGATCAGCGACGCCAAACGCTGAGCCCAGATCTCTCGACGACGCAGCACCGTTCTGGATAAGTGAATCATTCCCCAGTCAAGATGCCGCGTTCGGCGAGCCGACTGCAGAAATGTGACTTCGCGATCCTTCAAAAAGCCTTTCTGTCGCAGTGCTTCCAGACAATCAGTGCCACCATTCACCTGCATGCGAACGGCACTAAGTGCGTTCGCAGTACGGCCTGGCCGAATTTCGGTCAACATGGCGTGTAATCCGTTGCCGATAGATTCTCCCGCCGCAACAGTGACACTCAAAAGTCGAAGAATAAGCGGTGTCCAGTAGCGAGGAAAGTGTTCGGCAAGCAGCACTCGACCATTAGACGTGTGCTGAAACCAGCCTCGAAAAAAGTAGAAAAGCGTAACGACAGCCATCGTTAACAACGGCAACAAACCCAGATACCAATAGCCCATCACCCAATCGCTGATGCCGATCAACGAATTGGTCATGGTAGGTAATTCCGTCCCAAAGTCTTCGAAGATCTTCTTAAACTTCGGGATGATATACATCATGATATACAGCACAATCGACTTGGTGATTACCCCGATTGCCACCACCCACAAGATGGTGCTCGGCAGTGTCGCCCTGGCCGGGTTACTGGCGGGCTGACGCATCAACCGCTGAGCCTCATCCGCCAGAACCTGACGCAGCGTTCCTGTTTGTTCACCAACACGAATAGCAATCAAAGTTGGTTCAGGCAGCAAACCATTCGCGGTCGAAAGCGCCTCAGACAACGTCTGTCCCTGTTCCAGCAAAGCAGCCAGATGCTGAACTCGATTACACCACGGAGCACCGGATTCTGCCGCCAACGCTTTCAGACCGCTAAGCAATGTCGACGCTTCACCCATGCCTGTCGCCAGCACCATCAGCAACGACGACTGCCGAATCGGTTCTGAGCGATTCATCAGAAAAAGCAAAGCCTGTAAGTAGCCGCCGCCCATTGTGTTGTTACCTGGTTTACCTGAAATAATGTTTACGACAGGTCGTTGTGCAGTTTGATCAGTGGCAGAAACATCGCCAATACGCCAAAGGCCACCGCAAAACCGGTGAATAAAATTACAAGAAACTGAACGATGACAGCCAGAAGCCTGCCCTGTCCCAGCGTGGCGGCTTCCAGCATTTCAGAAATACTTAGGAACGTCGCCGACAAGTCAGCTCGACGCTCGTTTTCATTTTGCCCGGAATCCGACACAAACAGCATAGACAGTGGCAGCCCCGAAAGTTTGCGAGCTGCCAGGGCCTGACCGGAACGAGTATCCAGTTCTGTCGCCAGCAGTTCTCCGTGCTGCTTCACAGACTGAAAGCCGCTGCCAGCCGTTGCCGTTCGCAGCGATTCGGCATAGGAACAGTCATTGCGAATCATGGCGGACAGAATTCGAGCCACCCGGGCCTGCATCGACCACCGAAACGCCATCCCGGCAACGGGAATCTTTTCAAGAAGCTCTGCCCCTCGGCTGCTCGAAAGACAAAACGCAGAAAAAACAACCATCGAGATCATCAAGCCGATATACGCTAACCAGCCTCCAATGCCAAAACTTTCAAGCAGGCTGCTAAGTGACATTAAAACCGATGTCATCGAAGGTAGTTCGGTACCAAAGTCGTCAAAAATCCGACCGAACTTGGTGACAACAAACAACAGGCCCGTATAAATCCCAATGGATATCACGGCCATCATTACCAGCGGTCCAACCATCGTCAGTACAAATTGCTGACTCAGCAGACTGCCACCGAGTACGCTGGGAACAAGTTCCGCAGCAACGCGAGCTTTGCGGGAATCGTCAACCTGCGAATTCATTACGCACCTAAGTTCAGCTGGCATCCCCGTGGTCAGACTTCCCGGAAGACTTTCTCCGGCTTCCAACCTGTTTGCCAATGACCTTAGCAAGGCTCTTGGTCGAGTCTGATAGATTTGCGTCAGCACCACACGAAGTAATGGAATTCCAATGACGGCAAGAATTCCCGTCGCCCAGACAAGCGACTGATAGGTGCCTGTCAATCGCCAGAAGGCTGAAGCAAAAACAAAGACCAGAACTGCAGTCGCCTGCAGCCAGGAAACGATGCCCAGCACCGGATGCGTCAAAGGCTCCGCAGCAACAGCGCCAACAGCTTCGTGAGCCGGCAACCCGGTTAACAGTGCTTCTCGCAAATGTTCACCGAGTCGAAGCTGGTACAGCCTTGGCAGAATTTCTCGATTTTGTCCAATTAACGAATCCAAAGAAAGCTCTGTTGTACTGACCAGCTTTTGTCGACGATCTGCAAGAACTTCCTGCAGCGCAGCAACATCGACGGCGTCTATCATCCCATGAATTGGGAAGCCGTGTGCATCAATGGCTTCATAGCGAAAACGAGGCATAGCGGATGACAACAAGAGTTAGTTGGGAGTCAAAAAACGATAAACTTCGACAACGGGCCAAAACACGATCAGGGCATACAACAGAACGGTGCCACCGCCCAGAATGATAAACATTGCGACTGGTACGATGTTTCTGAGCCATGACATACTGATCTGCAAACGACGACGATAGTATCCCGCCACGCTGACAAGCCGTTGCTGAAATTCTGCTTCATGTGGTGGACGACGCAGACATGCCTGTAACAAGGGGGGAATCTGACCAGGCATCCACTCCGCGTCTTTACCAGACGTCGGCAACGTTCCGTTCCTGACTTGCTGAACGGCTTGCCGACACGCAGCATCCAACGATTCGCTGCCACAACACGCTCCCGCCAGCAACAGCGACTCGTCCAGTGGAACCTGTCGCTCCACCAGCATCGACAACATTCTTGACAGATTGAAAAACTGCAGATCTCGAATCATGCCACCAACGCCCGGAAGCAGAAACAGAAGTCTTTCCGGCCCTTGAAACGACAGCGATTCTGCCCGTCCGGACGTGAACCAAAACACCCCCAACACCGCAAAGAACACCGGAAACAGAAGCGGCCACCACCAGTATTCAGCATCCAGATCAATCAACCACGCCAGCAACGGCGACGAGTCGATTTCAACATCCCGCATCACCCACCGAACCCTGGCCAGAAAGGTGCGGATAAACACCACAAACATAGTGAGTGCCATCGCAATCACGATGATTGGATACGAAATCGACTGCAGGATGTTTCGCCGCAGATCAACAATGTCGTCTGCCATGTCGCCCAGCATCTCAATAGATGCACCCAACTGCCCCGAACGAATGCCTGCCGCGACGGCCGCAGCCAGCATTCTGGGCGCTCCCGATTTGCTATTCCGAATAGCGTCATCCAGAGAATCGCCTTTGCTAAGACTGTTGGAAAGAGATTCCGTCAGATCCTGCAGACGATGCCCATGCCCACTGCCGGCATGAGCAAGGTTGGTTTCCAGCGGAAGCCCTGCGTCCACCAGAGCTTTCACTTCGAAACTAAGGTTCTGTATGTCTTCGAGAGTCACAGACATGCTCTAACACACCGGCTTTCTCACGCTTGAAAAGGAAATATCAAAGTTTAACTCAGTGGCTGCCCAGTACGCGGAAAACCTCTTCCTGAGAAGTTTTGCCAAGTCGCACGAGGTCGTCCGCCCTGGTTCGGAGTGTAACGGTTCCGTTGTCGTTTGCGATCGTTTGAAGAGTATGAGCATCCATCCGGGTTAGGATCGCTGATGCGATTTCGGGCCGATTCGGGTCCAGTAATTCAGCTGTCACAAACCGACCATGGTATTTCAAGCCGCCACACGTTGAGCAACTTTTTGAACGAGCAGCCTCGTGTTCCATTTTGTCTAAGAATTGCTCGGAAATTTTAGATCCTGCCAAACCCGAACTGATTCCCGCACAATCGGGACACGTTTGCCGCAGCAAACGCTGACAAACAACCCCTCGTAAAGTACTGCGAAGCAGATAAGGCTCGATTCCAAGATCAAGCAAACGCGTCACGGCTTCGACGCTGCTTCCGGCGTGAAAAGTTGTCAGCACAAGGTGACCTGTCAACGCGGCCTGAAACGCACATTCAGCTGTTTCCGGGTCGCGAATCTCTCCAACCATAATGACGTCAGGATCCTGACGCATCATCGACTTCAACCCCGTCGCCAGATCAAAGCCGACATGCGGTCGCACCTGAGACTGAGTGACACCGGCCACGACCACTTCAATCGGATCTTCCAGCGTCATGAGCCCTTTTGTTTCGCCGAACATTTCCACAATCTCACGCAGGCATGCATAGATGGTGGTTGTCTTACCACTGCCGGATGGCCCCGTCAGCAATACAACTCCCGACGTCGCCTGCAACATATTTCGTAGCGAAGCCTCGATGTCATCAGGCAATCCAAGATCTCCCAGATGCTGAAATTGATTTGATTCACCAAACAGGCGGACGGCTGCCTTTTCGCCGTGCAATGTCGGAAACGTTGTGATGCGTATTTCGCCTTCGATTCCGGCCTGCGGCTGTGCGCGGGAAACACGACCTTCCTGAGGCACATCGGTGCGATATGTCAGCAACCCGGCCATTACTTTCAGTCGAGCTACAACTCGAGGACTGAGTTCCGCATCGAAACTGGCCACAGTATGAAGTACGCCATCGATGCGCCATTGCATCAGCAGACAATCTTTTCCCGGAGTCAGGTGAATGTCGCTGGCGCGGTGTTGTCGAGCTTCCCGCAGCAGCAGATCAACCAACAGTGGAACGTAATCATCAATTTTGGTTTTTAATTCTCGCAGGGCTGCGGAAAACTGTTCAGCTATGGAGGCCTGATGCATACAGGGGAGCTCGTTTATTTCTGTCTGGCTTACAGTCAACTCGGCCGTCCATATTGAACCGACCCCAAAAATTCGATGTTGCAACCAAAGTCCCGACGGCGGCAACCGCGCTGAAACATGGCTGCTTTCAGACTGTTTCTATTGCACGAAACAAAGCTGTACTTAGTCAGGAGTACATTTGTCAGCAAAGCGTTTCCAAACAGAAACTCGCTTAAGCTCGAAGCCGCCTTCGCTAGAATTTCAGCATATCCGCCGGAATAATCTCTGATCGATTTTTCAACTTCTCAATGATCTGATTCATCTGCGACTTTTCAGAATCTCTGTTGGAGGCTGGCTTAGGCATATCAACCGCCATTTGCGACGAATCGGACGGCATTCCGAATGAGGACGGCGAAGTTTCCGTCGATGGCGCTACCGAAGCAGGCTGCTGCGTCACCTGATTGGACGATCGCTGTTCTGCATTTGGAATCGATAGACAAACGACCAGGCCCAGACAACAGACCGCGACCGCCCAGCCAGCAATCTTCCAGCGTCGCGTCTGTTTGGCGCGAACTGCGCTGGTATGACACTCAGACATTACCCGCGACTTAAATCCGCCGGACAATTTCGGAACCGGAGCACAATCGCGAATTAATGCGTGTTCGGGGAAGACTGGTTCAGGCAGGTTGAGTTTGGGGTTGGACATGATCTTTCGCAGTAAAAAATAATCAACTACTCATTGAACAGCACGGCGTGATTCCGTTGTGCTGCCAACGGGTGAGGGGTCGGTCGCAGATGTTTGTTGCCGTTCGATAATCGGCTCCAGGCTTCTCTGCATTTTTTCCATCGCATATCGATATCGGCTCGCCACCGTGTTCTGAGACTTTCCAAGCACTTCTGCGATCTCGGCAAAAGTCAGGTCTTCCCAATGTTTCAAGATGACAACTTCGTATTGAGCCTTCGGCAGCGTTCTCAGAATCCTCTGTACATTCTCCGCGGTTTCTTCCCGCTGAAGTACAAATTCCGTCGTGTCCTGGCCACATTGAGTATCCATTTCACCAAGACTGATCGTGCGACGTTTTTGAATGATCCGCAGTGATTCATTTCTGACGGTTCTAATTAAATACGGCCAGGGAAAGTCTGCTCGAACAAGTAGAACCGGCTTGCTCGCAATTCTTGAAAAGGCCCCCTGAACCGCATCTTCCGCATCTGACTGATTTCCCGTTATACTTGTCGACAGGCGAACCAATCGCACTGCCACAAGGTCAAACAAATCACCGAGCGCATTCTGAGTGTCCTTGGTCAGACGACTGACGCAGAATCGAAAATGCTGGTGAAATTTAATTGATGTTTCTGTAGACACGGCAGGTATCTCGAGATGTGAATCGGGAATCTTTGTCTGAAAGAAATCGAAAATTTTGATCGAATCAGTACTTTTGCCCAGCCAGAGTCGCAGAATACCGCCAGCGGGCAGCAGTCCGCCGTTCGAGTGTACACACGGCCATTTGCTGGACGCTACTGACATTCAGGATTCCTGAACGGCCCCAAAACGGTTTTGACGGCTCGATCACAGGTTCTTTTCCGCTACTCTTTGTTTTTAAATTAGGATTTGTCGTGTTTGACACCGTTGCCGTCATTGGCGCCACTGGCGCCGTTGGAACCATCATTCTGGAATTACTTGAAAAACGTAACTTTCCTGCAAGGAAGTACCGTCTTCTGGCATCGGCTCGTAGCGCCGGAACAACAATCCAACTGGCAGGGCAGACGATCACGGTCGAAGAATTGACTCACGATTGCTTCGCTGGCGTCGATCTGGTGATTGCCAGCACCCCTGATGACACGGCCGCCGAGTTCCTGCCATTGGCCGTCAAAGCCGGTGCCCGTGTAATCGACGAATCCGGCTATTGGCGTATGCACCCTGATGTCGCTTTGGTGATTCCTGAAATCAATCCCGAAGCAGCTTTAAATGCCAAAGGAATCATCGCCAGTCCCAACTGTTCTACCACGCAGATGGTTCTGGCCATGAAGCCTCTGCATGACGTGTCTCGGGTAAAACGAGTCGTCGTCAGCACCTACCAAGCGACCAGCGGTGCAGGGCTGCAGGGGAAAGTCGACTTAAAAGAAGGGACACGCGCTGCGCTGGATGGTAACGTTTATCAATACAAGGCGTTTGACCATCCAATTGCTTTCAATGCCATTCCTCAAATTGGCGGCCTGAAAGAAGCGGGCTACACCAGTGAAGAAATGAAGATGGTTTACGAAACGCGAAAAATATTCGGCGACGACTCGATTATGGTTTGCCCAACGTGTGTGCGAGTGCCGGTCGCGAACTGCCACAGCGAAAGCATTTTGGTCGAAACAGAACGTCCGATCAGCGTTGAGGAAGCTCGTGAACTGTTCGAAAACGCACCTGGTATCACAGTGATCGACGACCTGCAAAATAGTCTGTATCCAATGCCGTCCATCTGCGATGGCAGCGATGACGTATTCATCGGTAGAATCCGCAAAGACCTGTCCAGCCCCAATGGGTTAGCGTTTTGGTGCGTATCCGACAATCTCCGCAAAGGCGCCGCAACAAACGCCGTCCAGATCGCCGAGTTACTGGCTACTCAGAAGTAAAGTGATTGGCCGATTCCGATTGGCGATCATGCAAAGCAGCCCCGCTCCGTGTCTGTTCCAATTGCAGAGCAAGGGGCTCCACGTAACGCTGACGATTGCTGAATGGAGGTCGGACAGTTGCAATAGTCGAACGAAATGTGTCCAGTGGGCGATTGCCTTCAACAAATGGATTGCCCTGTGACTGAACTCGCCGATCGTTTTGAACTTTCTTTGCCGGACGGGTGGCGGCAACAGATTCCATTGTCGCCTTTGACAAATGATGTCGACAGGATGCAGTTTGTTCTTGGCCTGGCCCAATGGAACATCAACAACAAAACGGGCGGACCGTTTGCGGCGGCAGTCTTCGAACGTCAGTCAGGCGAATTAATATCTATCGGACTTAATCGCGTGGTACCGCAATTCTGCAGCCTGGCTCACGCAGAAGCGATAGCGATCGCTTTGGCTCAAAAATCGTTGGCGACTCATGACCTGTCGACGGCGGCCAAAACAGGATTTGAACTGTTCGCTTCAGGCCAACCATGTGTTCAGTGCTTTGGCATGACATGGTGGTCCGGACTTAGCCGGCTGGTTGTCGGCGCACGATCAACGGATATTGAAGAACTCACTGAATTCCGAGAAGGCCCGTTGCCAGACAAGTGGCGGCAGCAGTTATCAGATCGACAGCCGCTGCTTCCCGTTGAAGTCGAAATTGACGTCTGCCGTGAAGAAGCGAGATCTGTGCTCGCCAGCTACACAAACGCCGGAGGCCTGAACTACAGCCCCGGTTTGTTTTAGCCTTGTTTGACGACACCAGAAGAAACGCAAAACGCAAAACGCAAAACGCAAAACGCAAAACGCAAAACGCAAAACCAAAACGCAAAACCAAAACCAAAACCAAAACCAAAACCAAAACCAAAACCAAAACCAATACCAAAACCAAAACCAATACCAATACCAATACCAATACCAATACCAATAC
>JBDNFN010000135.1:0-21634 GCA_041689795.1 Fuerstiella sp.
AGCACAGCTTGTTCTGCAATCAGCCGTTCGGCGCGACTCAATTCTTCAAAATTCATCGGGAGGACTCCATGGCAAAAAAATACGAAGACACCACAGTAACCCATCTTCTCTATTCGCGCAATCGTCTATGAGCGCACCCAACGGCCAACCCCTGAATTCTCGGTCCACAAGCAAGGGGCAGGGCACAGGCCACGTGAGAAAACAGTGCGACTTACCAGATCATAGGGCTGATCTCCGCGTTCCAACAATTCCTTTAGTGTACCAGCATGAAAATGTTTCCCGCACTGCGCGGGGCGCGATACCATGTTTGGCTCACAAACACTCGACATTCACGGAATGTGCGTCTTCGACGGGCATCGTGGACTCCGGGATTCACGTTTCGCAAATTGACAGTTCGATAAGTCAACAATACGGTATCTGAACATGAACCATGCTTTAACAGTATCTGCGGCTCTGTTGTTATTTACCACAGCTGCTGTTCAGGCCAGTGAAGAATCCAGGAGCGTCAGCAAGCCCAACGTCATCGTCTTTTTGTCCGACGATCAAGGCTACAACGACCTCGGATTATTGGGCAATGGTATACTGACGCCAGCACTCGACAGGCTGGCTCGTGAAGGTACGCGGCTAACAAATTTCTACGTCGCATGGCCGGCGTGTACTCCATCGCGAGCTGCATTTCTGACGGGGCGCTATCCGCAGCGGAATGGTGTCTACGACATGATTCGCAACGAAGCCCCTGACTATGGCCATCGATATTCTGCAGCCGAGTACGACGTTTCGTTCGAACGAATTGGCGGCATGGACGAACGCGAGCAAACACTTGCTCTGCTGTTGCAAAGCACAGGCTACAAAAGCGGTATCTTTGGCAAATGGGATCTGGGAACTCTAAAGCGATATCTGCCAACGTCGCGTGGCTTTGACGACTTCTACGGCTTCGTGAACACAGGTATCGACTATTACACTCACCAACGTTATGGCGTGCCCAGCATGTATCGAAACCTGTAGCCGGTCACCGATGACAAGGGTGAATACTGCACCTATCTGTTCGAGCGCGAAGCCATTCGGTTTCTGGAAACTCATGCGGGAACAGATCCGTTCCTGCTGTACGTTCCCTTTAACGCTCCGCACGCATCTTCGGCTCTGGATCCGAAAATCCGTTCCAGCGTGCAGGCTCCGCAAAAGTTCAGGGATCTTTATCCGGCAGTTGAAAACGAATATGAAGACGCAGCAAAGTACCGATATGGCATGCCCGCACAGGTTACCACGCGAAAAGCTCGCCAACGCGATTACCGAGCCGCAGTGACATGCATGGACGCATCGATAGCCAAAATTATCGATGTTCTTGAATCGAAAAACATGCTGAACAACACCATCGTCATCTTCTTTTCCGACAACGGCGGCAGCGGTGGTGCAGACAACGCTCCACTGAAAGGGCACAAGGGACAGACCTGGGAAGGCGGCATTCGCGTGCCGTGTGTTGTGCGCTGGCCTGATGGAGGCGTGCCAGCCGGATCCGTCAACGACGCATTTCTAACCAGTCTCGAACTGCTGCCCAGCATCGCAGCCGCGACCGGAACAATACTTCCGCCGGATTTAATTCTGGACGGCTACAATTGGTGGCCAGCAATTCGCGGCGTCGAGCTCTCACCAAGAACACAGATGGTCTGGAAACGAAAGGACACCTTTGGCATTCGTGTCGGCAAATGGAAGTACGTGGACATGGGCGACAGGCAAACAGGACTCTTTGACCTGGAAGCGGACGTTTCAGAAACCAACGATCTGTCCAAACAGAAGCCCGACGTGTTAAAAATGTTGATGACTCACTACGAAACATGGCTTCAGCAGATGAATGCGGCTGAACCACGCGGGCCATTCCGTGATTACTGATCAGTAAACACAAAGCGCTGCAGGATTCGGCCGGAGTCTCTGCCGCTAACGAAACCCACTATTACGCTCGCCAAACTGCGAAGGAAACAGTAAAACTGGTTTCCGGTTATTCAGAACCGATCCCCTTGGGTAACGTGCATCTGACTGTGTGAGTAACTCATTTCAGCCACCGCCCGAAAGAGCAACTTGGTTGCCACGTGCAATGAAGTCGATTGCCCAAACTCGTTTGCAAACGCAAGCATGATTTGCAATCGGTGCCCAACGATGCTCGATTGCCACCTGCTATGGGAACCATCACGCCAGATAATTCAGCAGATGGAATTTGATGAAGCTGCTATTCTTGACAGTACTGCTAATCAACACAGTAACAGGTTTGACGCTCGCGCAAGATACTGAAGATTTTGCCAGAACGTCGACACCAACTGAAATATTCACAGACGACAACTCGGGAACAGAAAACTCAGATTCCGATATTCCGTCAGCCGATGACTGGAAACCAAAACTGCTTGTTACGCTGTGCCTGACAGAAGACGGTCAGCCGCGACAGGTCACCAGGCAAGTGATCGTTCGACGCAGCGTTGCTACCGACTCGTCGGGTTGGACACCTCCTTCCTTCAGCAATGCCCCATCCTCAAACACATCCAGAAACAAACTTGAAAGTGCCCCCCTTTGGCAGAAGGTAATAACCCTCGAACCGGCCGTTGCTTACATCTGGTGTGACAAAGTGACCATTGATATTACAGAATCGGAAGATGGAAAATCAGTTTACTTAATCAAGTCATCGGGACGCACAGCATTTTCAACGATGGGCACGATGATTGATTGCGGATCATTTGAACTGAAGTCCAATTCCATCGAGATAACGAATGCCAAGATCAAAATGGCAGACCGTGAAATGCAGTCAGAAAAACTCACGATGGCGTTTCCTGTGTTTGGCGTGCTGACAGAGAAGTTTGACAAATCCATTAACAGCGCTGTTCCCATGATCCTCGGCGATGTCGGTTTTCCATCTGGTCTGCAGAGAATCAGGGTAGACAATCGCAACAACGGCGCGCCATTACTGCCAAAACCTGAAACTGATCGAAACTTCACACCTGAGGAATCGCTCAGTCCCGAGTCCTTTTTCAATCGCTCTTAGTGAACTTCAGACCTCCTAAACACGCAGTTCTGACACAGCGTTCGCCATTTCGGCACACTATTTTGTTACCACAGCGGCAGATGATCAGGTGCTATGGTCAACGAATTTACTGTGGCAACAGACTTGCGGCGGGTCCTCAAACCCACACAGCAAGCCGCAAGGACGTTCATTTGAGCGGCCGTATAAAACCTTTGTTTGGCATTGAATGTTCAGTCGGGTATTGTATATGTCCGCGTTATCAAAATGGCCCCACCAATGGTGCTCTGTGATGACAAGGCAATTAGCAGATCCAACCTGGCTACAACTGAAGTTTTACTGCCGTACGTGACAATTAAGCCTCAGCCAACGAGTTCCAGTTATCGTCTGCGTGTTGCCTACCGATGTCATTGACGACACCTGAACCCGCAGATCTTCATCTTATGGTTTCAGCAATTTACTCATTACGCACGATCGCGTTTGTGATCGTCACACTGCTGACTTCCACTTCGGTGAATGCCGATGACGTCGACAGTAAGCTGCCTCCCCCAGTTCAGAAACTTCTGCAAACACGTTGCCTTTCGTGCCACAACGATCTGGACCGCAAAGGCGACTTTTCTTTACAGTCTGCAAAGTCCATACGCGACAGCGGCTACGTAGTTGGCGGAAACGCGGATGACAGCCATTTCATTTCTGTACTGGAACAGCAGGCTGGCTCACCCGCTTCCATGCCAAAGGATGGAACGCCACTATCAAACGAAGAAGTCACGACACTAAAAAACTGGATCAATAGTGGAGCTTCATGGCCGGATGACTTATCGCTTAACGAACCGGTCGTCGATACGTTTGACTGGTGGTCTTTGCAACCAATCGAACGCCCCGACATCCCCACCAACAGGGATGCGAGCTGGATTCGCAACCCGATCGATGCATTCGTTCTGCAGAAGCAGCAATCACTTAATCTGTCACACGCTAAAGCCGCTGATCGCCGCACACTGATTCGTCGAATCACCTATAACCTCACCGGTCTGCCGCCAACTGCTGAAGGCATTGCAGCGTTTGTGGCCGATAAAAACCCGCTGGCTTACGAACGACTCGTCGATCGCCTGCTGGCCTCGCCGCAGTATGGAGAACACTGGGCTCGACACTGGCTTGATGTCGTGAAGTACGCTGATACGTGCGGCTTTGACAAAGACAAACTGCGTCCAAACGCATGGCCGTATCGCGACTACGTCATCCGATCATTCAATAACGACAAACCGTACTCACGCTTTGTGCAGGAACAGATTGCCGGCGACGTCCTGTTTCCCGGTGAGCCTGATGGTATTCTGGGTCTGGGTTTTGTGGCCGCCGGACCCTGGGATTTTATCGGGCATGTTGAAGTTTCGGAATCCAAACTGGACGGAATGGAAGCTCGAAATCTTGACCGCGATGAAATGGTTTCCAACACGTTGAACACATTCTGCAGTGCCACCATCCAGTGTGCTCGCTGCCACAACCACAAGTTCGATCCATTTACGCAGGAACACTACTACAGCCTGCAATCTGTGTTTGCCGCCGTCGATCGAGCCGAACGGGTTTACGATCTTGACCCAAACATTGAAACACAAAAACAGGAACTCACAAAGCAACACCAGGTATTAGCTGAACAGTTAAAATCTTTCGACAACGACACTAATCAACAGGGTGGCCCGGAACTAGCTGCATTGAATGCGACAATTGCCGCATTGCAGCCAGCAGCAACTTTGGCTCAGAAGCAGCCTGAATTCGGCTACCACAGTCAGATTTCCACAAACCGCGACTCGCCAAAATGGGTCGAAGTAGATCTGGGAACAGACGTTGAATTGTCAGAAATACGGCTGCGACCCTGCCACGACGACTTCGGCGGTATTGGCTCTGGCTTTGGGTTTCCCGTTCGCTTTCGAATCGAAACTCGCGTCGCACACGAGGCCGATTCAGCAGCCGTTGTGCTGGCAGACTTTACGGAACAGGATTTCGATAATCCCGGACTCGCTCCCGTCACATTACCTTGCGTGAACACAAAGACAAGGTTCGTTCGCCTAATCGCTTCATCGCTTGCCGAACGAAAAAACGACTACATTATGGCACTTGCCGAACTGGAAGTGCTGGACATCAATGGCACCAACGTTGCTCTGAACAAACCAGTTACAGCATTGGATTCCATTGAAGCGCCGGAACGCTGGCGTAAGTCCAACCTGACTGATGGCAGCTGGGCAATCGCGACCGATGCCGAAGCCGCTCAGAAGTTCGCGGACGCTCGAACCCAAAAATCGCTGTTGATGAAGCAGATCCTGACTGCGGAAAAAGTGGCAATCAAAAATGATCTAATCGCAAAGCAACAGGACACGGCCCGACGTCTGGCCGCGCTGCCTCAGGGCAAAACGGTCTATGCCGCTTCAACGCATTTTTCTCCGCAGGGAAATTTCAAACCAACTCAGGGAGTTCCTCGGACTGTTCGCGTGCTGCATCGTGGAAACATCCAACAGCCCAAAGTTAAAGTTCAACCGGGCACAATTCCGTTAACATCCGGCGACACATGGCAGTTCAACCTTGCAGCAGATAGCAGCGAAGCCGATCGCCGAACAGCCTTAGCTCTGTGGATCACGACGCCGGAAAATCCACTCACATGGCGATCAATTGCCAATCGAGTCTGGTTGTACCATTTTGGTCGAGGCATCGTCGATTCCCCAAACGACCTCGGCCGAATGGGGCAGACTCCGACTCACCCAGAACTGCTCGACTGGCTGGCTGACGAATTCCGCAGAACTCAGTCGTTCAAACACATACATCGACTGATTGCCAACAGCGCGACGTATCGCCAGCAATCGACGTTCAATGCAGACAACGCCACGATCGACAGCGATAATCAGTTCTACTGGCGTATGAATCGTCGCAAACTTTTCGCCGAAGAATTAAGAGACACGATTCTTTCGGTCAGTGGCAAGTTGAATATAGAAATGGGTGGCCCGGGTTTTTATCTGTTTGTTCTGGAGAAAACTGAACATTCACCGCACTACGAATATCACAAATTTGACCCGCGTGATGAAGTGTCGCACCGTCGCTCTATCTATCGGTTTATCGCTCGGTCGCAACCCGACCCTCTGATGACCACGCTGGACTGTGCTGACTCTTCGCAGAGCACCCCCAAACGAAACGAAACGCAGACTTCGCTACAAGCGTTGTCGCTGCTGAACAACAAATTCACTTTGGTAATGGCAGAATACTTTGCCGAACGACTTGAACCGGTGCCTCCGGCTGAAAAAGCAGCCGCAGCATTTGAACTTGCGATCGGACGAGTACCAACTTCTGCAGAACTGCTGAACATTCAGCAATACGCCGACCAACATGGCCTGCCAAACCTGTGTCGCATTCTGTTTAACACCAGCGAATTCCTTTTCGTAGACTGAAACCATGCCATCACGACGTGTTTTCCTAAACACAGCAGCTCAGGGTTTTACCGGGCTGGCTGCGGCGACAATGCTGCTGGAAGAAGATCGCGCAACAGCAACGATCGCTCGAACTTCCGAAACCCCGAACATGGGTCACGGAGGCGTACTGAAAGTGCTGCATCATCCTGCCAAAGCAAAACGGGTTGTCCAGTTGTTCATGGGCGGAGCCGCAAGTCATGTGGATCTGTGGGATTACAAACCGGCTTTGGAAAAGCGTCACGGCGAAGCGTCGGATTTTGGCGAACATGTCGAAACATTCCAGAACGGTCTGGGTCCGTGGATGAAGTCGCCATTTGCGTTTGCTCCTTATGGACAATGTGGCAAACCGCTTAGTGAAGTTGTTGCTCCGCTTGGTCAATGTGTTGACGATATGGCGTTTGTGCACAACATGGTTGGAAAAACGGGAGTACACAGTCAGGCGACTTACCTGCAGGCCACTGGTTTTCAAAATCCCGGCTTCCCCGGCATGGGAGCATGGGTGAGCTATGGACTGGGATCGCTTAGCGAAAATCTTCCCACGTTTGTGGTATTACCTGATCACCGCGGCTTCGCCAGTAACGGCCCGAAGAACTGGAGTTCCGCTTTTCTTCCCGCGAGTCATCAAGGCACGACTGTGTTTCCACAGCGAAAAAATGCGATCGCTGATCTGATGCCCGAAGCAGACTTTGTAACTCGCGAAAGCGATACGGCCGGACTAAGTCTGCTGGAACAGCTTAACAGCCTCCACGAACAACAGCGTCCCGGCGATTCACGTCTGGACTCTCGCATACGCAGTTACGAACTTGCCGCGAAAATGCAGCTGAGTGCTCCGGAAGCGTTAGACATTTCCAATGAGTCCAGACACACCATGCAGATGTACGGCCTGGATAATCCGGGAGCCGTGTATCCCGAACACATCAACATCCCCGAAGAAGCAGAATACTTCGGCCGCAAGTGTCTGATTGCACGTCGACTGCTGGAACGTGGTGTGCGGTTTGTGCAGATCTGGTCGGGAAACGACAACAGCTTTCCACGTCGCAACTGGGATAGCCACGAAGATATCGAACGCGACCACAAACCTCTGGCGATGGGCATGGCAATCGGCGCTGCTGCATTATTGAAAGACCTAAAACAACGCGGTTTGCTGGATGACACTCTGGTGCTGTGGACGACGGAATTCGGTCGCATGCCTTCGACGCAGGGCAGCAAAGGTCGCGACCACAATCCGTATGTCTTCACCAACTGGCTGGCCGGTGGAGGAATCAAACCTGGCGTGACGCATGGCCTGTCGGACGAGTGGGGCTACAAGCCGCTGGATCGAGACAATCCGACTCAGGTGTACGACATCCACGCCACCATGCTGCACCTGCTGGGCATCGACCATAAACGATTAACAGTGCGTCACAACGGTATCGACCGCCGACTAACCGATGTTCACGGACATGTGATTCACGACATCATCAGCTGACAGGTTACGCACCGCAAAATGCAGGCATTGCGTGACACGCCTAACAGACCCTCAGCGGCTGTCAGACACTGCAACACGCTTAACTCACTCGTCGCCGACAGTGGTCGAATCGCTCTGACCTTCTTCCAGCTTGCGGTACAGCGGCAAGTGCCGATAATAAATTTCCAGCGTCAAAATGCTTAGTGCCGTCTGATAGATCTGGCCTGCTGTCGCCGCATGCGGATCCGTCACCGGCCAGCTGCCTGCAGCCGGTCCTTCGGTGATTTGAGTTCTCACCAGCTGCTCGCGCATCTTCTGGTTCCACTGCTTCCAGAGGTCGCCGCCCCAGTGATGAATCACCTGGGTTGCATAATAGTTGTAATAGATATCGTTTCTGTCCGGCCCTTGAGCGATCAGAAACTGAACACCCTTTTCCAATGCTTCGTTATCTTTGTTCCACCCTAGATACATGCGGCACAGCAGTCCTACAGCGGTCATCGATTTCTTTTGGCCCTGCCCGGGAACATAAGCATAGAACGACCCTTCGCTATCCGTTTGTGCACTGCGGAGGAACTCGCGAGCGTTTCGCATCACCTTGCTGGAAACACGTATTCGTCCGGCCTTGGCACTTTGAATGGCCATGATCTGCCAACCTACAACCGACGTGTCGTCCGTGTCGTCGCGAGGACGATATCGCCAGCCGCCGGTCAGAGGGTTTTGAGCTTTCTCGATGAAGTTGATGGCCAGTTCCGTTAGCTTAGATAGATCTTTATCGCGTGGTTCCAGGGCATGAGCTTCGCTGATACAAATTGTGGCGAGCCCCTGAACGTACATCCCCGAATTTCCTTCGGCTCGACCACGCAGATCAGCAGCGCCCTGCGATACTTCTGCCTGAGACCCGATATAGGCCAGACCTTTCTCAACCGTTTCTCGGTAAGGACCTTCCTGAGCATGGGTATGCCCGGCTCCCAGAAAACACAACAGCGCCAAAGAAGTTGCCCCAACCTGAGTCTGCCTGAAAGATCCGGCCCTGGCACCAGGTCCCTGGTTGGCAAAGCTCCATGAACCGTCTTCCTGCTGAATACCTTTCAGCCACCGCAGCCCGGATGCGACCGCTCGTTCGCTTTCGACCGTGCCTCCATATTTTTTTACAGACACCTGTTTGCCAGCGCTTGATCTTCCACCAAAGTCGCCTTTGCGAAACAGTTGCTCCATTTCGCCTTCAGTGGGTTGCAGATCAAGAGTCGGGTCCCGATCTTCCTCTCCCGCCATCTGTTCGGGAATTTCGCTGGGTTCCATCTCAGCGATCAGCTCCTTCAGGTTGCTGGTTACATCCAGATCGTTAATTGAATCTGGCTGAACAATTCGCTCGATCTCGATCGGTTCAAGTTCCGAATCATCGTTGTGCTCTGCACGCGACACAATAAACCCGAACAGCGCGTCACTGGTTTCCGGGGGCAGAACCCAAACCGCCAACAGCAACGCCAACAAGACATGAGCGACCAAACTGGCGACAACAGTCAACAGTTGATAACGATGATTAAATAACCATTGCGACGTTTGGGGGCCGAAAAATTCACGGCACTGCCGAGCTCGATTGGCGACCCAGATCATCCAACCTGGCGGAGCACGTCGACGCATCCGTTTTTTTGAGTTGACCTTCGCCAGCACGGATACAGGTTGATCAGATGCCGGCGTGCGAGTAACCGGTCCGAGGGCCGTTGTGACGTCCGATTCTGATTGGCGGTCTACAGTAGCCATGAAAACATGCAATCTGACGATCGAAAAGAAACTGCGATGGTCAAAGTAAAACGAAAATCCGCGAGTCACGTACGTGAAATATGGCCAATTTTCATGAAAAGACACGACCTCCGTCGCCCATCATCTACATTGTTACTGCTGAATGTCTAAGTGGCCAGACGTTTTCAGAGCAGACACCATCAAAACGCGGTTACTGATTCTTCTAGCCGCGCACGGCCGGTATTTGGTAGATTCGGACTAAGTAGCGTTCAAATCAGTGTTTAGAGTACACCGCGAATTCACGAAAAGGATCCGTCATGAAGCAGATTCCCATTTGCTTTGTTTCTGGAATTGCAGGAGCTATTTTTACCGCGTGGCTGTCCACTTCGGGACACAGTTTAACGGCCGCCCACGGGCAACAGCAGAGTTTGCGGTCAAATCTGCAGATTCCGAATGTCGTCCGAACATCGCCTCCGTTCATCAACGAACCAAACGTTTACGACTCAGAAGGGCTCACACCTGACGAAGCGGCGGCGGTCTACGTCTACGAAACCAGTAACCGCAGCGTCGCCAATATCGCGACACGAATTGAATCTGATCGATTCGCCTTCCGTGAAAATCCCACTGAAGATGCCGGATCTGGTTTTGTCATCGATCCGGCTGGCCACATCATGACGAATTATCACGTCATCGAAGATTCTGACCGCATTGTCGTTACGTTGTATAATGGCGACTCACACGAAGCGCAGCTTGTCGGCAAAGACCCGCTTAACGACATCGCCATCATTCGTATCGAAGCCCCGCCAGAGGATTTGTTTCCCGTCAGAATTGGCGATTCCAATATTCTAAAAGTCGGAATGAAAGTGTTTGCCATCGGCAACCCGTTTGCGTTGGAACGAACGATGACAACCGGCATTATTTCCAGTCTGAACCGTACACTTCCAATCACGCGTGCACGATCAATCAAGTCTGTCATCCAGATTGATGCCGCCATCAATCCCGGAAATTCCGGCGGCCCTCTTCTGGATTCTCATGGACGCCTGATCGGCATGAACACTGCCATCGCCAGCAACACAGGCCAAAGTGCCGGTATTGGTTTTGCTATTCCTTCTAACCTGATTGCTCGAGTCATACCCGAATTAGTAAAACATGGCCGAGTCATTCGCCCGGACATCGGCATCCTGCAGGTGCTGAAGACGGAAGAGGGTTTAAGAATTCTACGGATGGAACCGGATGGGGCAGCGGCACTGGCAGGGCTCAAGGGGCCAGCAATCGTTCGTCGAAAGCGAGGCTTTGTGGTCTTCGAAATGGAGGACCGCGACAGAGCCGATTTGATTACAGGTGTGAACGGAAAGAAGACTCTGAAAGTTGATGAGTTCCTTTCTGAAATTGAAAGCCATCGCCCGGGCGACGTCGTCACTCTGACCATCATCCGCGAAGGACAGACAATCACGGTCGACGTTAAATTAGCCGAATAATCCTGCGCTAAAAAAACCGATTGCCTCCACGACTTTGCTGGCTGGTGCGGAATGGTAGCTTCAGAGCGGCCTTTCAACTGCGTTAATGCCTGCAAGGAATCATTGCGATCGTTCGAACGTGAATTTGCAGATGAGACATTCAGTAATGACAAATTAGCGCAACACGCGAACGTCTCTGGCTCGTAATAAACGGCCGCATACGACGCAACGCGTAATTAGTGGCCGCGAGTCAGCTGAATACATTGCAGCTGACTTCCGTCGCCGCTGTTGCAACAACGATCGATTTATGAAATCCGTTTCTCCGATACCGCGATGCTGGACATTTGTATTCCCGCCTATCGCCCGCACTCTTCAGGATCATTAAATTCGGATTGCAAAGTGGCACAACAGAAGTGAACCACGCGGCATTCAATTGGCGAGTCTGGTTCGAACGTTTTGCGTTCGACACCCAGGAGTCACTCAACCCAGATTGCCCAGACGTCACCACCCGAGCTTGTGGCAGAAATCGCCGATCGGCGAGCTCCGATTTTCAGCAAAGCCGAGCCGAATTCGGTGTGGTGTGTCAAAATTACAAAGTGGCAACTCGTGCTATCACAACAACTTGCGGCAGGCCTGAAAATTGTCTCCGTAACCAGGCGATTCCGATCAGACCACACCGCAAATTGCCGAAATTTAGAGTGTTGACCTTCCTGTTCCGGGTGCAATTCTAGTCTGACTTCGACCTCCGCAAGGTCGGCAAATTTGAGTCTTGAAGAATTACCTGTAACGACTTTTAATCCAATCTTTTCAGAGCAAAAACGAATCGCTGTCGAACTGTAGTTCGATTCCGGTCGCGGCCCTGCCGCGTTAAATAATAAATGGCTAAAGGAACAACCACTCGGAAGAAATCCACGAAGTCTCTCACACTCAGCCAACGGCTGGTGCGGTGGATGTTTAGACCGATGCGCTTGGCCATTGCTTCACTGCTGGCCCTGGGATGGCTGTGCTGGCCTCAGGTAGAACGACAGTTACCTAATCTCGACGACCGCGGCGAATATCGAATCGGCGTTTCGCAAATCACGATCAATCCGCCGCCACGCTGGGTACCGGTTGATCTGGTTGAACGTGTGTTTGATCGAGCGGGCTTTGACGAAACTCTATCGCTGCTGGATCCGTCACTCAGCGAAAAAATCGCGTTGGCGTTTCACACTCACCCGTGGATTGAACGACTGCAACAGGTTAAGAAATCGTTTCCCGCGCGTGTCCACGTTGAAGTCATCTATCGAGAACCTGTGGCCATGGTGGAAGTACCGGGCGGCGGCTATCTGCCAATTGATAAACACGGATACCTGCTTCCGGAAAAGGACTTCAGCACGGCCGACATTGATCGTTATCCATTGATCCGGGATGTCGCCAGCGTTCCCATCGGCCGCGGAGAATCCTGGGGAGATCCGGCAGTCATCGGAGCGGCTCAGTTGGCTTCAGTGCTAACGAGAGAAAACGAGGCTGGACAATCCTGGTGGAAGACGCTGGGCTTCAAATCAATCGTTGCTCCGCGACAAATCGCGATGACCAACGAGACGGATGATTTGCAATATCGACTTATCACCAAAGGTAAGTCTGAAATTCTGTGGGGGCGTGCTCCGACGACAGCTCATCCAGCGGAACTGACTGTCGACCAGAAACTGGAACGCATGGCAGAATATCATCGCAGCTACAACGGCTTCGACGACGCTCCGGCTCCGTTTCAGATTGACATCCGACACTGGCAGGGCACAAAGCGAAGTCTGCTGGCCACGGAAACACCAGCGACGTCTCGCCAATGAAGCACTGTGGACAATGAAGCACTGTGTAAACACGTGCCATTCCTGGTTTGTGCGATGCGGCTATAATATAACATGAAGCGATGCTCGCTGACTTGCAGACGAACAAGGCGCATTTCGTACCAACAGGTGTGGATCCCGCGACCCATAACCGATCGCGTGTTTCTGTATGCTGCTCCGGGCAGCGTAAACTGCTGTAGCTCAGGTATCAGGCTCGAGTGTATTGGATTTCCATATTCCTGAACTCCGGCCGGCCATCGACTGACAAAAACAATTCCATGATATGGTGATCGTTGTCAATCAAACGAATGACAGATCGTTTCGTCATCACGTCTCCGGTCTCAGGATTGGTGGCGGAACTGTGCATCGTCCATATCGTTCCGGATTCGTCGACATCCCCGGATTCATGAAGCATCGTGGATGACGCGGTATCAATCCAGAAGCCTTCATACTTTCGATCTGTCTGATTGAATCCCCAATAGCCTTTCCCGGCAAATCCGTGCTGTTCACCAACATAGTCCTGATGAAGAAAAAATCCCGCCAGCTGAAACGTGTTGGTCATCACACCCGGTTGTTCCAACGATTCATCGGGGCCAAGCCATAATTTCACAATCGCGTTGAAGACGCCTTCGAAAGGTTTCAACAAAGCGTGTTCCGGACCAGGATCGGCTGGAGCATATACTGGCTGGTCGAATTTGGTTTCAGGCACAATGTGATTCCTGTTTCAGGCACAAGCTGTGTACGTGTTATCGGTGCTTGTCGTTACTGCATCTTCCATGATCGGTGGCGGAATGTGTGAAAGCTCCACCCGCGTCTGACCGAAAGTGCTACAAATTTAGCCACGAAACAGGAAACTACCTGTTGTGAGTTCAGATTATTCCCGCACCGCGCGAGAGAATCAGGCGATAACCTTCCAAATTGGCTGGGCGCCTTCAACGCCAACCAGCTTGTTGTCGAGGCCGCCGAAGAAGTAGCTTAATTTATTCGGGTCGAGTCCCATCTGATTCAAAATCGTTGCGTGCAGGTGCCTGACGTGGAACTTGTCGTCAACCGCCCGACTGCCGATTTCGTCGGTGGTGCCCACACTGACGCCGCCCTTGATTCCGCCGCCAGCCATCCACATTGTAAAGCCGTAGCTATTGTGATCCCGTCCAGTGCCATTCGCATATTCGGCCGTTGGCTGACGTCCGAATTCGCCACCCCACACAATCAAAGTGTCCTTCAGCATATCGCGCTGCTTCAGATCCTTTATCAAAGCGGCCAGCGGCTTATCGGTTTCGCCCGCGTGAAGATTGTGGTTGGCTTCCAGGTCGCCGTGAGCATCCCAGTTATCGTCGTTGTGAGCTCCACCGGAATAAATCTGCACCATGCGAACACCGCGTTCAACAAGGCGTCGAGCAAGCAAACACTGCCGAGCAACCGTTGAACACTTCGGATCATTCAAACCGTACAGTTCCTGTGTGGCCGGGGTTTCCTGGCTAAGATCAACAGCTTCCGGTGCTTCCGACTGCATGCGGTACGCAAGTTCGTACGACGCGATACGAGCTGCCAGATTGCTGTTATCGCTCCGAAGCGCTTCATGTTCCTGATTGTAGTCTCGAAGAGTATCCAGTAATCGACGCTGCCCGCCGCCAGCAAGATCGGCAGGCGGAGACAGATCGAGAATCGGATCTCCCTGCGAACGCATTACCGTGGCCTGATAGGTCGCAGGCATGTAACCGCTGCTCCAGTTTTTGGAACCACTGATCGGGCCGCCGCGAGGATCCAGCATTACGACAAAACCAGGCAGGTCCTGATTAACACTGCCCAGTCCATAGTTCACCCACGAACCGAGGCATGGATTGCCGCTGAGAACTCGCCCCGAGTTCATCATCAGCATCGCAGACCCGTGAATCGGCGAATCCGCCGTCATCGAATGCAAAAAGGCAATGTCGTCAACACAGGTCGCGACGTTTGGAAAAAGATCGCTGACCCACTTGCCACATTCGCCGTATTGATTGAATTTCCAACGCGGTTCAACAATTCGTCCCTGGTTTTTGTGACCACCACGACCGAATGTTTTCACTTCGATCGTCTTACCATCCATGCCGTACATGTCAGGTTTATAATCGAAGGTATCGATGTGACTTGGGCCACCGTAGCAATAAAAGAAAATCACGTTCTTGGCTTTTGGAGCAAAGTGTGGTTCTTTTGGCGCCAACGGATTTGACCACTTTGTATCACCATCTGCCGCCACTGCCTGACTGGCAAGAAATCCATCCTGATCCAACAACGCAGTCATTCCAAGTCCGGTAAATCCGGCACCCGCCTGCCAGAGAAATTCGCGGCGCGTTCGTCCGCAGAAGTTGCGTATAGTCATTGTTTGTTCCGTTTAGTAATTACCGCCAAAGCGATTGACCTGGTCCATCGGTGAAGCAACGCTTCAGGCGAAACATGCCCGATATATATCCCAGTTCGTTTAGTCCAAATACATTAATTCGTTCAGGTTCAACGCAACCAGACAGAAGTATTTGCGAGCCTGTTTGTCATTCATGTTGTTGTCTTTTTTCAAAGACTCAATCAATTCCAGGCCACGGTTGATTTCGGGCTGCGTAGGCTTCCGCTGCATAACTCTAGCAAGAGCGGCCTCGACCTGTGATGCCGCCGAGTCCCCACTGGCTTCACTGAGAAAATCTGCAAACACTTCGGCCTGCTGAAGAATGAAATCACTATTGAGCATTCCCAGGGCTTGTGTCGGTTGAGTCGTCACAAACCGTACCGGGCAGGCCTGATCAGTATCGGCGAAATCGAATGATTCGATAAACGGATCCAGCAGAGAACGCTTCACGTGAATGTAGACACTGCGACGTGCCTTGTCTTCCGGCGATGAATTTCCCCAACCGGCACCAGGTTGCGATTGTCCCGCTTTTACCGCTGCGGGAATGTCTGTGTAAATACTTGGGCCAAACATCTTTTCTTTGTTCAGGCTGCCATTGACCCACAGTATTGAATCGCGAATTTCTTCTGACGAAAGTCGACGCATGTCAAACCGCCAGAACAAATCATTAACTGGATCGACCGCATAGGATTCTTCAATCTGACGCGACGACATCTGATAGGTCGAAGACGACATAATCAGTCGGTGCATGGCTTTAATCGACCAGCCGCTTTCAACAAATTTCACAGCCAGCCAATCCAGTAGTTCCGGGTGCGTCGGCTTGTTACCCTGAAACCCGAAGTCGCTGGAAGATCTCACGATGCCTCGACCAAAGTGGTATTGCCAGATACGATTCACCATCACGCGAGCAGCCAGCGGGTTGTCTGCACTTGCTATCCACTGCGCTAACACTCTACGACGGCCTGTTGACTGTGCGCCCTCGGCCATTGCAGGCACAGCAGCTTCAGGTGGCGAAAGCACAGACGGAAAACCAGGCGTCACTTCCTCGGCTTCCGCGTGCGGACTGCCTCGCGTCAGCAGAAACGTTGGCTTAATATTGGTAACGTCTTCCTTCACACACAACACCGATGCCAGCCCTGACGGCTTGTTGACTTTTAACTGCTCTAGCCGCTGAAACTGCCGCTTGTACTGCTTGACCTGCTTCTCATTCAAAACAGAACCCAGGCGTTTTGCGACGATTGGAATACGATTCACTTCATACTTGAAGTCTTCTTTTTCGACTTCCTGAAGATCGTCCTGAATCAGAGCCTCGATTCGGCTGAGTTGTTCTTGAGCATCATTCATATCGTTTTCGTAGCTCAACAACGCCTTCTGATAGGAACCCGCATCTGCGGGCCGATCAATACCCATTACCGAAGCGGCCAACACTGATTCCTGGCTGCGATCTCCGTAACGTCGAACGTTTCGAAAAAAAGCAATCATCCGGTAATAGTCTTTCTGAGGAATCGGATCGATCTTGTGATCGTGACATCGAGCACAATTCACGGTCAGCCCCAGAAACGTTTGACTTGTGGTAGTCACGATGTCGTCAAGATCATCGTACATGGCCTGCTTCGGATCCGCCGGCTCGTCGTCCCAGCGGCCAAGTCGATAGTAACCAGTGGCAATCAGGGAATCAGCGGTCGGTTGAGCAATCTCGTCGCCCGCGAGTTGTTCCGTGACGAACTGATCGTACGGCTTGTCGTCGTTGAATGCCTGGATCACGTAGTCTCGATAACGCCAGACATGAGGCTTGGCTCCATCGCGTTCGTAGCTGTTGGTTTCGGCATATCGAACAAGGTCCAGCCAATGGCGGCCCCACTGTTCTCCGTAATGAGGTGATTCAAGTAAGTGATCAACGAGATCAGTGATCGCAGATTGATTGAGCTTACCTTTTTCGTCGGACGAAATTCTGCCAGCCCAACGCTCAAGATCAGCAGGTTCCGGCGGAAGCCCCAGCAAGTCATAATGCATGCGACGAACCAACTCGCGAGCGTCCGCAGCGGGCGATGCCTTCAAACCGGCGGCCGACAATTTGTGCCTGACAAAAGCATCAATCTCATTCATGCCCTTGTCCTGAACATCGGGTACCTGAGGTTGCCGCACAGGCTGAAACGACCAGAATTTCCTGGTGTCTTCATTAACCGGTGGGGGCCCGACTTCCACTTCGAATTCTATTTCGTGTAGATCTTTCGGCCACGGCAAACCCATTTCGACCCACTTGGTCAACACGCCGATTTGTTTCGGAGACATCTGCCCTGTCGGTGGCATTTCATAGCCATCGTAATTGATCGCCTGAATCAAATAGCTTTCCGCATGATTCTGTAAGTCAACCGCCGGGCCGGAATCTCCACCGTGCAAAATGCCCTCGCGTGATGTCAGATTAAGCGAGCCTTTGGGAGATTTGCCAGCATGGCATTTCAGACAATTCGTCTTCAGCAATTCAACAACTTCGGAGTCAAAAAACTTGACCTGCTCAGCAGTGAAATCAACGTTTTCGTCAGCTCGAACAAACGAGCCAACAAGCAAAACAGCCGAAAAAAAATGTACGGCGCGAAGCTGCATGGTGGGTACTTTTGCAGAAAAAGGCGGGGAAATCAATGTGTTAATTAATTATGTTTGTAAAGAAATTACCATTCAAAGCGTCTCGGGTCAAGTTGTTTAACTGTTATGTGGGCATTCTGCCCTGCAAACCCTGCGGCGGAACTCTACTATTATTCGAAGTCACCATCAGTTTGCAATTCTGTTGTGTGCTCAATCAGCGATGCTGTGCTTTTCTGCGTCTTTTATCTGATTTCGAAGTCGAGCACTTTAACAATGTCTGCCGCCACCGTGCTCCTTGATGCCATCACTTTCGACAATCGCTTCACCCGAGAATTACCCGCCGACCCCATCAGCGTCAACAGCCGACGGCAGGTCCAGAAAGCTTGTTATTCGCGAGTTACCCCAACGCGTGGCGGCTCCTGAATTAGTCGCGTACTCAAAAGAAGTGGCCGAACTGCTGGGACTTCAGCAACACCTCTGTGTTACGCCGGAATTCGCCAGTGTCTTTGGCGGCAACAAAGTTCTATTGGGAATGGATCCCTTTGCGATGTGTTACGGAGGACATCAGTTTGGTAACTGGGCGGGACAGTTGGGCGATGGCCGAGCTATCAATCTCGGAGAAGTGATTAATCCGGCTGGTCAACACTGGACACTGCAACTGAAGGGCGCCGGACCGACTCCGTATTCCCGCACCGCTGACGGGCTGGCGGTACTGCGTTCCAGCGTGCGTGAGTTTCTATGCAGCGAAGCAATGTTCCATCTTGGGGTGCCGACAACTCGAGCACTCAGCCTGGTCCTGAGCGGCGACAAGGTTCGTCGCGATATGTTTTACGACGGCAATCCTCAGCTGGAACCAGGCGCTATTGTTTGTCGCGTCGCCCTGTCATTTACTCGCTTCGGCAATTTCCAGATTTTTGGAGCTCGACGAGACGCCGAGACTCTTCGCGTACTAATTGACTTCACCATCCGCAATGACTTTCCGCAACTTCTAACCAGTTCACAGGCGGTGTCTACTTTGCCGTTGCCTAATGAAATCATCTTCGCCTGGTTCCGGGAAGTCTGCCGCACAACGGCTGAAATGATCGTGCACTGGCAGCGAGTCGGCTTCGTCCATGGCGTGATGAACACAGACAACATGTCCATTCCTGGTCTGACAATCGACTATGGTCCATACGGCTGGATGGAAGACTACGATCCCGACTGGACGCCCAACACAACAGACGCCAGCGGTCGTCGCTATCGTTTTGGCAACCAACCGACAATCGCCCACTGGAACCTGTATCAACTGGCAAACGCTATCGTGCAGGCGACAGAAGAACCTGCAACTCTGGAAGAATCACTGGAACTCTACGCCGATCAATTCAACAAGGGCTACTGCAGCATGATGGCCGCGAAACTGGGGTTGAATCAGTTTGTGCCCGAAACAGACGAGCAACTGGTGACAGACCTGACGAAAGTACTGCAGTTGACTGGAACCGACATGACGATTTTCTACCGCAAGCTGGCCGACATATCTGCCGATCCTGCATCTGCCGACAAAGATGCCGCAACGCTTATATCGCCACTGCGAAGCGCCTACTACAAACCAGAAAAACTGACGGACGCAACTCTGAACGGAGTTGCTGATTGGATACGTCGCTACATTCATCGTGTGCAAGCCGACGGACTGAATGACCATGATCGCTGGCAGAAAATGAATGCCGTCAACCCAAAGTATGTTTTGCGAAACTACATGGCTCAGTTGGCGATCGATAAGTCGGAGCAGGGCGATCACGCCCTCGTCAACGAACTACTGGAATTGCTTCGCCACCCGTATGATGAACAGCCGGAACAGGAAGATGCTTTCTTCCAGAAACGCCCCGAATGGGCAAGAGAACGTGCAGGTTGCTCGATGCTTTCATGCAGTTCCTAGAAACGGTTCTAAGATCGCATATATTCAGGCACGCGGCGCGAGCACGTCAATCCAGACATTACAAAATCAACTCGCTTCCACGTGCGTCGTGCTTGTATTGAGAAGTTCGCGAGAGCGGTTTCCGGACGCTTCCAGAGCTCACTTTGCTGTGGCCGCTATAAATTAATCTCCCAACAACGGACGTCCAATTGATGCAGGATGCGTGGAGAGCATGCGTACCGGGGCACTCGCGTATTCAAGTACATCAGAAGCCACATGATGGAAACATCGTTCATCGTTTTTGATTCCCCTGCAATCAAAAAAATGGCGATGCTCGTCAGAGCATCGCCATTCGAATTTCCAATCAGACAACTCAGTTGAGATTAGATGGCATCATCAGTAGACGGCCGACGACGATTTCCACCAGGACCGTCCTGACCACCGGGGCCGCCGCCTGGACCACCGCCTGGACCACCGAACCCACCTCGACCGCCACGCATCAGCGATCGGATGTCAATCTTGAATTCTTCGCCCTTCATTTCGCTGATCTTGCTTTTCTGAGCATCAGTCAGAACAGCCATGAACTTCGCTTCGCCTTCCAGACGAAACGTTTCCATCTTCTTCTGCATTTCCGTGAAGTCTGGGCGTTCGCCGCCACCGCCAGGCTGGAAGGCTTTTCGCATTTCTTCTCGCATTTTGCTCTGAGCCTCTTCACCACTCTTTTCGACTTCTTCCAGCTTTACAACCTGTTCGTCAGTAACGCTCAATGACTTGCGCATTTCGTCAGACTTCAGCATCGCCGTCAAACCGGTTCGCGCCTTCATTTGAAACTCAATTTGATCCAGTCGCGTAACCTGTTCAGGCATAAGTAGAGTATTCAGCACAAGGTCTGTCTTTGAGCTCAGAGCTTCACGGTCTTTCTGCATCTTCGCAAAAAATGCGTTACGGTCTTCCTCGGACATCTCCCGAACCTTTGAGAAGTCCGGTTGCGACTCGCGACGTTCGCTCTGATAGGCTTCCAACGCTGCAGCCAGTACAGCCGCCTGGGCGTCGTCAACCTTCAGTTCTTCTTTCACTTCATCAATACCAAGCAGTGTCGCTCGATCGACCCCAGCACCGCCTCGTGGCTGACCCATTCCGCCGCCCGATCCGCCAAAACCTCCGCGTTGACGTCCGCCGCCCTGACCTGGCTGCCCCTGCCCTGGCTGCCCCTGCCCGCGCTGACCACGCCCACCAGTCGGCGGTTGAGCGTCAGCAACTGTGGTTACAAAAACTGCCGCCGCACACACGGCCACTGAAATCTTTAGATAACGAGACAAACTCATTGAGTTCTCCTGAAAGGAAATAGTGAGCTTTTGAAGGCCCGATTGGAAAGGACGTCATGTATTCAACCGAAATCCCGCTACCCAGTGCCGCCAAAAAAACATTTCTGAACACTTTTTAGGGATTAATTGGCCGACATGTCAGCCACGATTTGCGAAACCCGATGGGTTTTGAGTCCCCATCGATTCACCAAAGATTTGGAGAGCCATAAAACAACGGGATTGTGGATGCCAAATACAACAAACCGGCATCAGCCCGACCACCTCAGCCCCCGCCCAAAGTACATCACAGTAAAATTCTGTGTTGATCTGTTTCCCGTCAGCTCTCGACACCTGCAATTGCCTGTGAGAGTTCAACAACGTTATCGCAATTTTTCAAGCTGGCAGCGTAGGCAAAGTCCCGCACGGGTGCGCTCAGGGAATACGTTATTTTATGTGAGTGTTAATTTCCAGTATTGATTCCACTGTTTGCTGTACATGTTGGCGCAGAGTCCTGCCATTCGGTTGACACGTCGGACTCGCCATCGTGCTCCTGTTTGTTTGA
>JBDNFN010000136.1:0-28855 GCA_041689795.1 Fuerstiella sp.
ATCCGGATGTCCCGAACCGTCCTGCCGTCACTCTCAACCGGAAACGAATTTGTCATGCCGCCACCCAACTCAGCCCAACGCACCCGCGAGTCATCCTCGACGGCCAGCACCCGCCGCGCCGACGCCTGGACCCAAAACTAAGCGATGTGTCGCTTGTTCTGGGATTAGTGCGGATCCGCATGCTAGGTGGTGTGGTAAGGGTCATCCGAGCGGATGGCCCTTACCCGATTAACGCCCAATCCGATCCGGCATTTCAGAACGCGCAGAAACACTTTGCTTCAGCGATCCGACTTGCATTTTCTGTGTTACATCAAATGGATCAGAACTGATCATTACTCTCTCGATTACTCTCACGTTGCCTTGATCAGGTATCATCAGCCGCGAGCTCGCGGCTTGATTTAGAATTTGAGCGTTACCTCCGGAAGTCTTGCGAAGTCGTAGGATAGTTTCACGAAATACCACTGAATGCCTGTAATTCGCAGTTTTTGTTCCAGACGTCCGCCGTTAGCCGTGCATTTGAAGAATAGACGGCAAACAGGACTTTTCGTTCTTGTTGATAAACCGATGCTCGGAACAAGTCTGGTTTAGCTACACTATTAGCTGTGCGGTTGGCCCATCAATTGAAAATGTTGCTGTTGTATGGCTTACCATGCCCAATAATTGAGCGAGCGGGTTATTGGCGTATCTACCTTGAGTGATCGTTTGCAGGTGTCTTCACTTCCAGAACAATGGTGAATCGTATGCCCCCAACAACGCGACGCTGGTTTCTTTCGGACGTCGGTCGAGGCATGCTTGCTGCAGGCCTTGGCGGATCGCTGGCCAATGACCTTGGATTCAGTACAGCTTTTGCTGAACAGGGATCCAATTCGATTTCGTTTGGTGAATACACGGAGCTTGTCGAGCTGCTGCGAAACACTCCCGCAGAAAAGTTGCAGCCGGTTCTGGCCCAAAAACTCAAGAACGGCGAAACCAATCTCAAACAGCTTACCGCCGCCGGTGCGCTGGCAAATGCGGCTACGTTTGGCGGTTGTGACTATGTTGGGTTTCACACTGCAATGGCGATGCTTCCTGCGCTAGAGATGAGCGGCCAGATGGCTGCCGGGCGCGAAGCTCTGCCGGTACTGAAGGTTCTGTATCGAAATTCGCAGCAGATTCAAAGCGTTGGCGGTGCGTCTACGACGGCCCTGCACGCGATGGACGTTTTAGAATCCATCGAACATGCCGCGGAAGGGGATTTGAGCGAGAAGATTCGTGCGGCCTGCCGAAATGTTGACGTTGATCTTGGCGAGAGTCTGCTGGCGACAGTTGGAGAGTCTCCGCTGGCAGCGTTCAATGCATTGCAGCCCGCCATGCAGGACGACCTGAACGTGCATCGCTTTGTATTCGCCCATCGAACTTACGGTCTGGTCGGCTTGCTGGGGCAAGAATTTTCCTATTCGATGTTACGTCAGTGTGTGCGGTTTTGTGCCAACCACGAACAGATGCGTATCGACCACAAACAGGCCGAGTCTCCGATTCGGGCATTGGTTCCAAAATTGCTTGATCAGTACAGGCTGGCGGGGTTGAAAACTGGCAAGCGAGATCCCGGTGATGCGGCCGTTGACGAATTGAGCCAGACGATTTATCAGAATTCGCGAGAACAGGCAGCGGAAGCCGTCGCCGCAGCGCTGGCATATGGAATTGACCCGGAAGTTGTGGGTGAAGCGATTTCGTTGGCTTCAAATCTGTACGTGCTGCGTCAGGGAGCCGACCAGTGGCGGACGCACGGTGATTCCGCTGGCGTCCATTCTTCGGACGCTACCAACGCCTGGCGAAACATGACGCGTATTGCCGAACCACGACATGCCGTATCCGGGCTGATCGTAGCCGCTTATCATGCTGGAGTGCAGTCAGCGCCGTTCGAAACTCCACCGTATCCGACAGACGAACATCGTGCTCTGGTTAATGTGGTTGACAGACAACTGCTTCTGGCCGAAACAGAAGATGCCATTCGCCACAACGATCAGGGCCGCGCTGCTGCTGCCATCCAGATCTATGGGGAACAGGGTTATTCTGTGCAGCCTGTGTTTGACTTGATGCTGAAATTTGCCGTTAGCGAAGACGGCCGCCTGCACGGCGAAAAATATTATCACACTGTACGTGAAGAATTTCACACAACTCGCCCGGCCTTTCGCTGGCGACAAATTGTCGGGCTGGCACGTGTTACTACCAGTGGCTATGGATATAACCGCGAAGACAAACACGGATTCCGCGCGGCCGGTTATGAAGAAGCCTGCCAGTTACTGGGCGTTGAATCGTAGTACAGTCTGAGCATTGCGTGCCCGATGATGCGGGTTGCATTCGAAAGCGAAAGTTCAGTGAACATTCGGCCGTGAATTTCGCCAACCAACTGAACTACGCTTCTCTTGCGGCGTTGCTGTTTGATTTATCGCATGAGTTCAGGCGGGCTCGCTACACGGTTTCCGTGGTTCGTTCCGGGTGCTGAACGGCGGGGTTACGGTTGATGGAAAGTTCGCGGCGATCGCGAATGATGCTAGCGGGAACTCCAACCGCAATGGCGTAATCGGGAATTGGATGCAGCACCAGCGAACCGGCTCCGATGACGCAATGCTTTCCAACATTAGCAGACACTGTTGCGCGTTCGCCAATCCAGGTGTCGCAACCGATCGACACTGGTTCGTAGGTTCCGATCTGTTCACGCACGGGAACGTCCAGTCGGTTAATGCCATGCTGATTGCAACCGTTCATGATGGACACATGAGATGCAATCAGCACGTCGTCACCAATTTGTACGTCACCGATGGAACAGAAGTTACCGATGTAGGTCGTCTGCCCGACAGCCGCATTCGGATGCGAAAAGATGGTGCCAAAAGAAATGCATGCGTCTGGTTGGCAGTACTTAAGCGAGCAGCGATAAAACGCGTGCCGCAGATAGATGCCCAGCGTGCCTGGAAGCAGGCTGAACAACTGAGACCATCCAGGAAACGCCTGATTGCGACCAATTACCGCTGCGTGCAGCATGTAGAGCAACACAGCTGGGCTAACGCACAGCAGGCTCAGGCTACGCAAAATAGTTTTAGCAATAGACTTCATTCACGATGCTCCGACCAGTTCGTCTGCGATAGCTGTTTCCGATTCAGCCGACGCCGGTTTTGCGTTAGCGGCTTTCATCTGTTGAGTATGACGGAGACGTTCCATCAGCAACTCCAGACCTTCGCGGCCAAACAGCACAACCGCCCAGAACGCACACACGGCAACCGACAGGAAAATCTGCCACGCCGCATTGATGTACGGAAAACAGGCGTAGCGAACACCAACATAAGTCGCGATCAGGGCTGTTGTTGATGCGGCAAACTGTGTCCACGGATAGTCGATCTTTATTGCTTTGCGGCAGTAATAAAGAATCGTAAACGAATACACAACATAAGTCAGAATACCAGCCCAGGCAGCTCCCCACGATCCGATCAATGGAATCAGCAGCATGTTTGCACACACGTTAACGACCAGCCCGGCAATGGAACCCGGCAGCATCAGTCTTGTGCGTTTGCTAAGCATCGACGGGACTTCAAACATGAAACTCAGCCCGAAGGCATAGAAGCCCAGCAGAACGACAGAAATCAGTTCAATCGATTCGGCATAAGCGTTTGGAGTCAGCATGGGTAAAATCGGATAAACAACCAGCGCTGCTCCTAATAGCAGAATGCCGAGCCCCGCTGTAAACCAGCCGAACATTTTCCCAAACACCTGATTTGAATCAGGCATGCGTTCGATGTCATAAATGGCGACGTGCCAGATTGAGATAAACGGAAGCAGACACAGAGTGTTGATCGCAAAGCCAATTTTGTGTGCCAGCGAGTAGATGCCGACTTCCTCCATCGATTCCCAGATGCGAAGAAAATAGCGATCGGCTTCGTGCATCATCATGCTGGCCAGTGCCGTAATGACCAGAGGCGACGCGAATCGAATCATCTGTCGGCCGACTTCCGAATCTGTTTTGAAGCCCCCGCGACTTTTAATAAAAACCGCCATCAGCACCGCCGTGTGCAGAACGGTTGCCGCCAGGTTTCCAATCAGCAGGCCTTCGACACCCATCTTCATGCTGACCAATAGCCAGACATTCAGCGATACGTTAAGAATCAGGCGACCAAGTGAAATCGCCACAAACACACCGGACCATTTCATGACGCGAAGATAGGCGTCCAGAATCATACCGACGACAGTAAACCACATTGTGAAGATGGTCAGTGTATAGAACCATGCTCCATTCGCCACGTCTTTTCCGAGAGTCAGGTCAGCCAGAGTCTGTCGCCCCAGCAGCATGGGGATCGCAATGATGGTGCATACCACACCGACCATGCTTAACCCCGTCCACCAGACTCGATCCTGATGCACGGTGTCGTCGCCATCGAAGTGGTGACGCGTGACAGCGCTAATCATGCCGCCCGCGATAAACGTCGCCAGCAATGCCGCCAGTAGATCAAGGATTGCCGTCACACCGTAATCGGCCGGAGTCAGCACGTGCGTATAAAATGGCAGCAGAAGTACTGACGCCATTCGCGTCAGAATCTGACCGATCATATATACGGACGAATGCTTAAGCAGATCTCGGACGGGCTTCATGGTTCAGTCACAGTTAAAAAGTGTTCTGGCTCGCAGGAGAAGTTTAGGCCGAGAAACACACGATTGACCGGCTAATACGCGTTTCCGAAATGCCACATCATGGTCGAACACGGTTGTAGCAGTCGCAACGAAATGCCGTACTCGCTGCTTCAGCCCGGCCGTCGCGTTGACGCGACGGCCGCCGGATTCGTAAGCTTTGTGCAGAACGGCAGACTCTAGACGAAGGCCAGTTCTTGTTTGGTATCCGCCGTTTTTTTCGGTTCCGGCACAGCGGGGCGTTGTAGTACCACCCAAATGTAGGCGGTGAAAAACTCTTTGAGGAACGGTACCTTTAACAGCGGTGTTGTCCAGGCGGCCCATTTGGAACTGAAGCGTCGCTGATTGATTTTGTAGTGCAGCGGCGACTTTCGGAAGGTCGCATCGAAGTCCCTGATCAGGTACTTGTTCAGATAGTCGGTTGGGATACTTTCGTGAGTGTACTTGTCTGTTTTTCGCTGGCCGTTTTCATCGAAGTCGTGCATGTTCGGCACGTACCAGTCTGAATGGTAGACTCGGCGGCAGGTCCGCAGCATGGTCTTCTCAGAAAATAGCAGGTGTGCCCACGGCACCGGCATTGTAGACCAGAGATGTGGAGCAAACGGGTGATACCAGCCCCAGGTTCCGATCAGCATTTTGCCGCCCGGACGTAACACGCGATTGCATTCTTCCAGAATCGGAGCCGGATTTTCAACGTGTTCAAAAACGTCATAGCAAAAGATGGTGTCGACTGACTGATCGTCGAGTGGCAAGCCCGTAACGCCGCTGATGCGAAAATCCAGACGGCTGTCGGTGAAGTTTTTTTTTGCAGACCTTATCGCCGGTTCATAAATGTCGACGCCGTAAACAAAGCGTGCTCCTGCATCCAGGTAACCGAAACTTATGGCACCGTCATAGCATCCCAGGTCCAGCACATCCTTGCCGACGTATGGAACGTCATACGTTCTGGCAGCGTCAAGTACCTTGTTCAGGCATTCACGCCGATAGCCAGCATAGCTATCACTGTCAGACAGCGCCTGAGACATTTCGTCTGATTGCCCAAGGCTGCTACGAAACATACGACTGGCGATAGCGAACAAAACGTTTTCCGAAATTTTCATGATGGGTCTTACAGAAAATTCACCTGGGAAGGGATTTACGAATCAACTACGGCACCAGTTTTAGCACGTGAACGACGGGGATTTCTTCCCATTCGTTTGCGTCACTAAGCCCGGCATTGACTTCCGAGATGTACAGCAGGTTATGAGCCCGGTCGAAAGCGATACCACCGATCTCTTTTCGGCAGGTCTGAAACATAAAGCGATCCAGGCCACCGCCTGGAGTATCTGCGTCCCAGCGATAGGCCGTGGGTGTATCCGGAACACGCTGCCGTGCGCCGTTAAGAATTTGTTCCGGCGAATAGAACAGCATCTGAGCTTCATAGGCAGAGGCGTGATAGCCCTTGTAGTCATAACATTCACCAGGCCGTGGCATGCCGTAGTAAACGGGGCCCAGCGCTTTTCGGCCGACGACGATAATTGCCTGCTTGTCGCCAAGTGTCAGCCATGCGGCTCCCTGCCAACTGTCGGCCGGATGATGCTGTTCCATTGGAGCGCTCATCGGGTACCACAACAATGGTGTTGCATCCAGGCTGCTACCGGCTGGCAGGTTTTCATCGTCGATTTTGTAAGCAAACAGGGCTGGCCCCTGACTTGACGTTTGTCGTCCGGTGCTGATCTGCAGTCCGGACATCAGATTGCGTCCGCCAAGATACCTGTCAGCAATATCTTTCGGAATGTCGGCAATGTAGCCCGCGTGTTTGTAACTATGCCAGGCGGGATCGCTGCTTTGCTGAGGCCCCAGATGCCACATCCCATGCATCGCTCGACTGGAAAGATTCACCGACGATAATCCGTGCGACAGGTAGTCAACGCGATTAACGTTGTAGTACTTATACAATGTCCAATGCAGGCGATCGCCAACAACATGCATGCCGCCGATTTCGAAAGGTTCGGAAGAACCATCGGTCATGCGAGTTCGCAGCCCAGCCGTGATGTCTGCAAAAGGCTGAAGAATTCCGGCTACCGGAAGATCGTTGAGTTTTTTGGGGGGCGAGACAACAGGAGCGGGAATCGAAATTTCAGCAACAAGTTCATGGTGTCGATGTCCTACCATGAACAGCGATCCCGGATAACCATCGGTTGCACCGTTTGGATCTCCATCCGGTCGATACGCAATGGCCCAGCCTCCAAGTCCAAATCGCGAATCCATGCCCTCACCGAATTCCGGCCGAAATCCACCAAGATAAACGAAGTTGCCAGGTGTCAACAGGCTGGAATGCAAAGGTGTCTGCTGACGAATTGGCGGAGCAGACTGTCTTTTCGCTTTGTCAGATCGGGATGTGTCAGCAGGAACAGCAGCCGTTTGGCTAGAGTCGCGGCCTTCGTCGACGGTGGATTTCGAAGGTTCAGGACCTGCTTCGATATTGTCTGCATGATCTGGATTCAGAATCTGGTCGATTCGCTGCAGCAATGCGGATTCACTGCTGTGACTTTTGCTTTCGACTGGCAACCCTGTTAACGACTTATACGGTTCTGTAGTAACAAACGACGGCGGCCCTTCCGAGCCATGAGTTTCTTTTGAGATCTCAAGAAACATTCGTCCGCCCAGAAACAGGGCTGCAGCAACGAATATAGCGTAAGCAAACTTCTGCATAATGTTGACCAGAACTCTCTGAGCGAACGCTACAGGTTAGTTAAGAATTCCAACTGATTGTTCGCCGAACTGTGATGATGGACCGTTCATTGGTTGGTACACCGGTTCGTCCGGTACACTGCGCCAGTCAACCGCGTTCTCGATTGGTTCGGCCGCCAGTTCGCCTGCTTCCAGCATTCTGCCGTAAATTAAAATACTGCCAGCTCCTAACAGGGCCACGTAATAGGGCACTTCCAATGCTTCCAGGCTCACAAATTGTGCGGCGACACCAAAACCAACAATCGCCGCAATAGTCATGCGGCAGCAATCACCAAACCAGGGAGGAGCGCTATCGGGAATGGTTCGCAACATGCGCCAGCATCCCCAGATGGTCATAAGATAGAACCCCGCAAACATCATGATGCCCGGCAGACCGGTTTCGGTGGCCGTTTGCACCCACAGGCTGTGAGCTTCTTTGCCTTTTTCCCAGCCGAATTCATGAGCCAGCAATGGCCAGTGGTCTGGTCCGCAGCCAAAAACCGGATCTCGCTTAAAAACGGTGTAACAGTCTTTCCACAGGTCCAGTCGGCTTTGAGCAGACGCTTCGCGTTTCCCACCTTCTTTTGAAAATGTTTCGAGAAACCGGCCTCGAACTTCAGGCCCGGCCAGTAAAAGAGCCATCACCAGGCCCACACCGAACATGGCGTAATGCATCGAATTCTTTTTGATGATGAAAAAGGAAATCAGTACTCCAATTCCAGTTGCCAACATTGCACCACGTGAAAACGAGAACAAAATTGCGTGAAGTATGAGTCCCATGCAGAGACCAAGAATTGCTTTCTGTACAACCGATTCCGTATTCAGAAACAGAAAGAAGCCCACACCAAGTGCGGTGACAAATCCGATAGCGGCTGAGTTGTTATCAACGCCACCAAAACCAATGAAGTACAGATAGTTGTATCCCTGAAAATACCACATGTTCATTTCGAGGCAAACATATCCTTCGCAAATCACAATCACCCACGCCAGGGCTTTCAGGTCTTTGATGGATTTGCAGGTAGTAATTCCAACCAGAAACGGTAATAGAATTTTGCCCATCTGTTCAACGTAGTACCAGGCGTGTACCGGGCTTTTTGCCCCAATCGCCAGCAGCACAGTCCACATCCAGAATCCAACAAACAGCAAAACAATCGGTCGAGCTTTTCCCAGATCCCAGTTGCCAAATCCACGAAACGCCCAACTGGACAGCATCGCCACGGCAACGATCATGCTGAAGCGACCACCGCTGATGGAATGCGCCCACATAAAGTCGGGTCGCAGCATTGCTAAAGAAACGTAAGCCAGAAAACCGTAAAATGGCGAAAACAGCGACGAACTTACGCCAAACGCTGTAATCAGATAGGTGAGAATTAAGCCCTTCATTTACTCACTCCAATCTCACGTTCCGGTTCGGAACGTGACATATTGACGATGTCATTGAGTGGTTCCAGGCAGCTTGCCCAGCGATGGTTTAAGTGCACCCAGGCACTGGCTGCCATGCCGAGTTCCTGTGCCTGACACGAATCGCTGAATACACGACTGATGTGAGTCACCCATTCGCCAACATTATTGGCTTCCAGCAGTTGCAGGCCCGGTTCGACAGACAATCCTTTTAAGGGTTCCGGCGAACACACAATCGGGCGGCCGCAGGCCATTGCTTCCAGCACCTTATTCTGGACACCGCGAGCAATTCTTAGCGGAACAACCACACAGCTGGATTGATGCAGCCATGGTCGCACATCAGGAACCGGGCCAACCACTTCAATGCCCGTTCGTTCACCAAGAGCCTCAACTTCGCGAGTCGGACTTTTGCCGACGATGCGGAAGACAGCGTCCGGATATTTCTCGCGCACGTGTGGCCAGACGTTGTCTGAAAACCATGTTACGGCATCACTGTTCGGAAGATAATTCAGAACGCCAACAAAGCAGCACGAGTGTGGTGTAACGTCCATTGTCGACGGTGAAAAATAGTCTGTGTCAACGCCATTGCCTACCGCCTGAATCGGAGCATCAGGACAGAAGTCGGTGAAAATTTTTCGTTCTGCCTCAGTGACAACCAATAGTCTATCGGCTACCTGAGCCAGTTGGGTTTCGAGCTGTCGAAGACGTCGACCTTCCATTCCATAGATCAACGACATTGGAAATCGTGATGATCTGGAATAGTCGAGCCACTTCTGACTATCGACGTCGATCAGATCAATCCACGAGTGCAGCACTCTTTTCAGATCCGGTTGCTGCAGATAATGGGCAATGCCCGAAGATGATGCCAGTGTGGCTGTGTAAGTCGTGTTTTCCGCCCATTGCCTGATTACAGAACCAATCGCTCGCGATTCAAACAGACCTTCCGTCATCGTGCGCCCACGCGCCATTGACAGAGCTCCGCGAATGTAGCGGCCTTTTCCTGAATGAGGTACAATGGCAAGGCGACGCGTGACCTTTTGCAAAGCCGTTCTGGCGCTGTGAGAAACCGGTTCGTCCGCCAGACAAATCAGATCCACTTCGGCTCTTGTGGCAAGGAATTTCAAAATATTCCATGTGCGAATCCGGTCGCCTCGATCAGGCGGCCAGGGAGTCCGGTGAGTTATGTAAAGAATACGTGGTTTCATTTTTAACCTACGACACCTTCAATGGCGCGGCTGGCAATGGCGCGGCTGGCAAAACACCGGAATGCTTGCGGCCGGTTTCAGGCAGTTTCATTCCGTCCAGAACCTGCGACATAGTTCCCAGGCGAAACTCACTCAATATATTTCGAATCTTCGATGCTGTCGTTTTTAGATTCTGATAATGACGAAACCTTGATTTCAACGACGCCTGTATCCGAGGCTGAGTCGGGTCGAATTCCCAAGGATGAACATAAACGTTAAGCGGTCGATTCTGCTTTCGGACACTGTGGAGCATGTGTTTTGTTAGCTGCCACGGAAACAGTCGCAGGTAACCCCCACCGCCGACCGGAATTTTCAGGGGACCAAGCTGGTACACCATGCCGGGAAATTCGCGAATTGGCCCGGACGGAGTGTGAATCAGGTGCGGAGCCGGAGGAGCGGTTGGAATGCCGTAGCGATCATGGCGAATCGGATAGATGCTGGAATCTGTGTCGAAGCCTTCCTGAATCAAAATCTCCAAAGCCCACAATGATGTTTTTGTGATGGAAAAACTGGGAGACCGATAAAGGGTGACGGCATCGCCGGTGATGTTCTGCAGCGTCTCGCGAGATTCCACCAGGTCCGCTCGAAATCGATCCGGTCCCAAGTCATAAACCAGTTGATGCCATTGACTATGGCATCCGATTTCGTGTCCTGCGTCGTAGATTTCCCGCACCAGTCCAGGGTAGCGTTTGGCAACCCAGCCCAGGACGAAAAACGTGCCTCTGGTTCCGTTTTCCGCAGCGATGTCTAGCACTGTTCTGGTGTTTTGTTCAACGCGGCACTCAAACGATGGCCAGTCCTGGGGCTTGATGCGCGACGAGAACGCTGAAACGTGAAAGTAGTCTTCCACGTCGACAGTGAATGTCCCGTCTAAAGATGCGCCACGCCACACAGACCTACCCCTTTTTTAAAACAGCCTGCGACCATTTTGGGCCCCAGGCATTGCATTGTTGAAACTCTGTTCGTTGACTTACGAACGGACCAACTGCCCTTGATTCGCCTGACGCTGAACTTCCTGACGGTATCCATACGACTGACGCTGGAAGTCCGAATCCGCTCCAACCATCACGGCTCCCAGCAATGGAACCTGCAGGCTTCGCAGCGAATCGCGTGTCTGAGCCACATAGTTAATACGGCTGTAGTCTTTGCGAGTCGACAGCAGAACTATATCTGCGTTTTGAGCCAGCATCGAAGGCTCTGCAACAAACAGCAGCGGCGACGTGTCGATGACGACGAAGTCAAACTGAGACTTCAGCATGTTGATCATGGCTCGCCCACCATCGGCCGATAGCTTCTGAAGAACTTCCTGATCAACCTGTCCGGCAGCGATGAACGTCAGACCGCCGGCCTGAGTTGCCTGAAAGATTTCTTTCAGAGAAATCTCGCCTCGAAGATATTCGCAGATGCCAGGGCCTTCTTTTCCGTCCATCATCCGATGAGCGGACGGACGACGGAAGTCGCAGTCCACCAATGCAACTCGCTTACCTGATCGAGCAAGGCTGGCGGCCAACTGACACGAAACGGTTGTTTTGCCTTCGTTGGCGGAAGCACTTGTAATTAGAATTGATGCCGGTCGGCTTGGGTCAACGTGACGCATCAGATAAGTGCGAACCACGTCCATCGATTCAATGACGGCTCGGTTCCATTCGTCGTAGTTGACCTTGCCAGCAAAGATGCCGAGTCCCAGCAATCCACCTTTGTCCGGTGAAGGAATAGTTCCCACCAGTCGCAGGTTAACTGCATTGGCAATGTCTGAGGTGCTGCCGACTCGGTGCGAGAACCATTCGAACATCGTAAATCCGGCCAGCACGCAGCCCATCACCGCGATGCCTCCGAAGGTTGCCATCTGACTTCGTTTCTTGATGTTTCGCTTTTCAGGAATATTCGCATGTTGAACAACGCTCACACGTTGCGGAGCATCAAGTTCGATGCGTCTGTTGGCAATTTCCTGAGCAAGGCTGTCTCGAGTCTTAACCAGATACTCGATGTCTGCTTTTTCACGTTCCAGTTCGACAACGCGAGCTCCCATCAGGTCAAGCTTTTCCTGAGAATTCTTAATTTCCAACTCCAGCTTTTCACGCTGCTTGACCAGCCATTCATAATTCGGCATCGCCCCTCCGGGAGCTCCTTCAACTCGAGGCAGACCTCCGCTGAGTGCCGACGACAGTTCCTTTTCGCGTCGCTGAAGTGCCAGCAGATCCGGGTGTTTCTTATTTAGAATGTTCTGCTGGAACTGCAAAATCATGTTGCGGATTTCAGCAAGTTTTTTCTGCGTGGCGGCCGTTGGATCCACTGTTGGAGCGGCAGCGGCCGTGTTTCGATTTCCCAGGCCAACGGCTGGCATGGCATCACGCATTTGCTCGGCCGAATAGCCGCGTTCTTTGAAGTACTGTCGAAGAGCCTCTTCTTCGCGAATCTCGGTGTTAATTCCTCGCAGGTCTGTGTGCAGTTCACGAAGCGTGTTTTGCACTAGACCCTGATTGATAATCGCTACTTTGGAATCTCCTGTTCCCAGTTCTTCTGCCAGTCTTGCAATGCGGTCCTGATTCTTGCGGACGTTCTGATCCAGTTCTTTGAATTTGTCTTCCAGAGATCGCAGGTCGTTAATCTTCTTGTTGCGTTCGTTGTAAACAACTTCGTCCAGGTAAACGTCTTTGACGGCGTTCACTACCATCGCAATGTCCTCCGGATATTCACCGGACAGCGAGATGCGAATAAATTCGGCGCTGTAATCGAAGTTAACATCGAGTTCCTGTTCCAGAAACTCAACCGGGTATTTGATATTTCGCATCATGCGAGTTTCCTTCACCCCTTCAATCCGCATGGCAGACGTGAGTACCGGACGGCTTTTCAGGAAGTTGATCTGCGAGTCGCGATAGGTCAGGAACTCCGCTTCTCGTTCTTTCGTATCCACACCCAGTACCTGTTGGAACTGCTGAATCTTCAACAGAGCCGAGGTTTCATATTGGGCAGGAATCATTTGCCACAGCATACCGGAAACGATCAGAGCGGCAGGAATGCCCACGGCGAGTGCTGGAATCCAGCGTCGACGAAACGCATCCAAAATGCCCCAAAACGTTATGGGTCGGTCGGTCCCATTATTGGTCAAAGCATGTGTTGTCGAAACTCGACTGCTGATGTGACCAACTGACTGTTGAGGTGCAGGTTGAGCACCATTAAATAGCTGCCCAGCGTCGAAACCGGGAGAATTTTCATTACTTGAGTTCATAGGACAACGCTTCAATTCATGGAACTGAGAAAGTCCAGCAAAACAGTGTCAGTTTCTGACGTGCTCTGTTTTGCAACGGTTGAATATCTGGACGCGACGACGCGGTTTTCCGGACCGATCGGGAGTAACGACACTACCCAACACAGCCTACTTAGCTTACGGAATCCGAGCAGGACGGAAAAATGAAACACATGAACCAAACTACCAACAGAAAACGCACGCAAAGGAGTAACGCAGCGGTTCCGACGTCGAATCCCAGCTGCCAGTCAGGCGTTCGAAAACTACTGGCTTAGCGCAGTCGCTTCGTTTCCATTGATGCAATGTGATCGAAATGCTTCAACCGTTTGACGTACTGAACCGCCCCTTCTTTGAAGTTGCGATAAAAGCACACGCAACGTTGTTCGTTTGCATCTCACTGTGCAGAACGGATAACCCGCACAGGCCCGATGCCCGCGATGCCCGCGATGTTGCGTACATGCGAACTGTGGCGCAGATGGTCGCCTGCTGATCGCCGGAGCATTGATTGTGAATGCAAAACGGCGGGCATTTGTCGCGCGGCGCAACAGTATTACAAGGAATGCCTTAGGATTCCTGTCTGCTTATGCCACCGGTTTATATAATTTCGCGACCACGATCGGCAAATTCAGCGCGGAGCAAACGTCACTCGACAGTTTTCAGCAGGCTGCTGACAGTTGACGAAATCTGATCTTCCAGGCCTGCTGCCCAGACCGTTGGCAAGCCGTAGTAAATCATGCTGGTCGCGCCTTCGTAGCCGCCTTCTTTCAGCACTCGTTCTGAGGGGATGTAGGCCATCACGTCGTTACTGTATCCGGCAACCCACAGATCACGCGAAGAATTTTCTTCTTTCAATCGAAGCGAATAGTCCACAACGACTTCGCCGCCGAGCAGCACGAGTTGTGCGCTGGAGCCCAAAGCCCATGCCTGAATCGGATACGGGTAGGTGCTATCCAACCGGCCATCAGTTTCCAGTTTTTTCAGCAGATGACTGGCTCGACTGGCGATGTATTTGTTATCGGATTTCAGGTCTGTTTCGATTTCTACTTTGGTGGGAAGTGTTGCCAGGGACACATCTATTTCCTGATACTCAGATTTCAATTGGCCGACAATGACCTTCATTTCTGACGACAGCACGGCGTTGACTGCGGCGCACATTTGTTGGCCGTAGTTTTCCGCAAGCTCCACTGTTCGTCGTGGTAATGGGTTTTGGTCGGCACCACAACCGGCCATAAACAGTGCCACAACTCCGGGATGCTGTTTTTCGATTTCGATCTGAGCGAATCCGGGCCAATCGCCCGACCATTGGTTAAGACTAAGAACAGTGGCATGGCAAGCGTAGCCGAACACTACAGATTTTAATTCGTGGGCTGCGTTTCTGACGGCCAGTACGGGAACCGAATGGTCGATGGGCCCTTTTAGTTCTCCCGCTTCGCGAAGCTGAGGAACGTCGGCTTCACGATTGTTGCGTCGATTCACGGCAAACGTTGCCTGACCTAAGCCGTAACTGATCGATGCTGCTTCTTTCGATTCCATTGCGGAGGCTACAACCTGTTTCACACTGTTGATCAGAAAAGTGGAATATTCATTGACGAGTTTTTGGTTCGATTCGTCCAAAAAATACATTGAACCCAGATTGTGCCCAACCACTGGCCCCGTGTGAGTGTGGGAAGTACAGAGTGCAATCTGTGATCTTTTCAACGAATGCAGTTTTTGCAGGTCGTCGCATATCTGCCTGGATATTTCACTTCCAATCCCCACCAAATCCAGACTCACCAGCACAAGCTGGTGACCGTGGGGATCCTGCAATACCAGCGCCTTTGCCCAGATTTCGTGCAGCGTGCCATCGGCGGGTTTTGTCCTGGAAGCATAGCCTGACATCCACATGGGTTGCTGTGGCGTGATCGAAATTTTGGCGACTCCTGCCATCCACCCAGATTCCGCCAACACTGCGGGCGCCGCGGCGTCCAGCGATGCGAACAGAAACAAAACAAAGCAGCAGGCAGCGGCGATTCTTCGATTCATGGGTGGCAACTTATGCAGGCGGGAATTCAAATTGGGGTGTAAAAAAAGGTGTCGGGGATTTCCCCAACACCTTTTTGAATGAACAGACTAGTCGTCTCGATTGGCTTCAAGCACAGATAGGAAAGCTTTTTGCGGAATTTCCACAGCACCGAACTGCTTCATCCGTTTCTTACCTTCCTTCTGTTTCTCCAGCAGTTTACGTTTTCTGGAAATGTCACCGCCGTAACACTTGGCGGTTACGTTTTTGCGGAAGGCTGAAATTGTTTCGCGAGCAATCACCTTCGCACCGATTGCAGCTTGAATCGCGATTTCGAACTGATGCTTGTTGATTTCTTCCTTGAGTCGTTTCACCAATCCTCGACCGCGACGATCAGCAGTTGTGCGATGCACAATACTGGACAACGCGTCGACTTTTTCGCCCTTCACAAGGATGTCCATTTTCACCAGGTCGGCTGCTGCAAAGCCGATAATTTCGTAGTCCATGGTGCCATAGCCGCGAGTCACGCTTTTCAGCTTGTCGTACATGTCGTACACAATTTCGCTGAGTGGCAATTCGTAAATCACCTGAGCTCGCTGAGGTCCAAGAAACTCAGTATTCTTGTAGATGCCGCGACGATCCTGGCACAGCTGCATGATCGTTCCAACGTTTTCCGATGGCACGATAAAGGTAACTCGAGCAATAGGTTCGCGGAATTCTTCAATTTCGCCAGCGTCGGGCACATCCTGAGGATTGTCGATAATGACGACTTCGCCCGTTTTTCTCAGGATCTCGTAGGTTACGTTCGGAGCCGTCTGAATCAGGTCCGTATCCTGTTCGGTCTCCAGACGTTGCTGCACAATTTCCATGTGCAGCATTCCGAGAAATCCACAACGGAAACCGAAACCCAAAGCATCACTGGTTTCCGGGAAGAACGAGAAGCTGGAATCGTTCAGGCTGAATTTTTGCAGAGCGTCGCGAAGGCTCTCAAATCCTGTTGCGTCCAGCGGATACATTCCGCAGAACACCATCTGCTTTGGTTTCTGGTAACCCGGCAGAGGTGCGGCGGCCGGATTTCCTGCCTGCGTGACGGTATCACCGACAGTAATGCGATTCAGTTCTTTAACGCCGGTCAGAATATAGCCGACCTGTCCAGGGCCGAGGCTCTCGCAGGGAACCAAGCCGGGACGAAACTGACCAAGTTCAAGAACTTCGCTGTTTACGTGTTCTCGCATGAACCGAATGTTGTCGCCTTTTTTCAGGCATCCGTCAAACACTCGGACATATGTCACAACTCCGCGATACTTATCGTACTTGGAATCGAAGACCAGCGCTTTAAGTGGCTTGTCGGGATCTCCCTTTGGCGCGGGCAATCGTTCGACAAGTGCTTCAAACACGGTGTCTACGTTCAGCCCGGTTTTTGCGCTGACCTTCAGTGCCTCGGAACCGTCGAGTCCCAGAACCGTTTCGACCTCGTCCAGAACTTCGTCGACGCGAATTACGGCAAGGTCTATTTTGTTGACGACAATCACGATATCAAGATTGGCTGCAATCGCCGCGTAGGCGTTGGCAACCGTTTGAGCCTGAACTCCCTGAAACGCATCAACCAGCAGCAAGGCGCCTTCGCAGGCGGCAAGACTTCGGTTGACTTCGTAATGAAAGTCAACGTGTCCTGGTGTATCAATCAGGTTCAGTTCGTATTTTTGTCCCTTGTGAACATAGTCAATGGTCACGGAACGAGCTTTGATCGTGATTCCGCGGTCGCGTTCGATCTCAAGGTCATCCAGGATCTGCGAGCGGAATTGACGTTGTGTGATGGTGCCACTTTGCAGCAAAAGCTGATCGGCCAAGGTGCTCTTGCCATGGTCGATATGAGCAATAATGCTGAAATTTCGGATAAACTTCGGGTCCATGAGTTACTCAGGAATCCTTTAGGGGCGACGTTGCGAACTGTTGCAAAACAGCGAATGCTGGACTTATCGGCAGAAGTGCGAATCTCGTTGGCCACACTTTGGGCGACGACGAACCGGGAATGGTATCCATTGTGCGGCGTCGTGGTCGAGTGTCGTTGCCTGAATCCGGCGACAACACCGAAACACTCCCGTTTTCAGGACGATTGCGCCGTGCTTGTTGACGTTTTTTATTAAATTCTGGCACTCACGCAGCCATTTGCGAGTATTTTCTCAAATAGTGATCCGTCTGCGGAACAGTTATCCAAGAATGTCATGAACCACGCGAGCTTCTTCAACACCCGTCAGACGCATGTCCAGCCCCTGATATTTCACTGTGAATAAATTGGGATCGATGCCAAGCATGTGCAGCATGGTGGCGTGCAGGTCTCGAACATGCACAACGTCTTCTATAGCAGAATACCCCAACGCATCTGTGTTTCCAAATGTTGTGCCGCCCTTGATACCGCCTCCGGCAAGCCACATAGAAAAGCCTTTGATATGGTGGTCGCGGCCGGCGCCGCCTTTTCCCTGAAACATAGGCGTCCGTCCGAATTCGCCGCCCCAGACAATTAATGTATCGTCGAGCATGCCTCGCTGTTTTAAATCCTGAAGCAAAGCATAGGTGGGGCGATCGGTCAGGCCGCAACAGATATCCATGTACTTTGCCAGATCACCGTGATGGTCCCAGCCTCGGTGATAAAGCTGAATAAAACGTACACCCTGCTCGGCCAGTTTGCGGGCCAGTAGGCAATTCGATGCGAACGATCCATCACCCGGAGTCGCTCCGTACATGTCGAGTACATGTTTTGGTTCTTTCGACATGTCAACAAGTTCCGGAACTGACATCTGCATCCGAAATGCCATTTCGTAGGCCGCGATTCGCGTTTCCAGTTCAGGATTCTGCAACGTCACATTGCGACGACGATTTAACGCCACAACAGAATCGATCAGTTTGCGCTGTTGATTGTTGGTGACACCAGGCGGCGATTCAAGATAATGCACGGGACTGCCGGTGCTGTTAAATTCTACGCCCTGATAACGACCCGGCAGAAAACCGGCGCTCCACTGTCGCGACGCAATTGGTTGAGGATTGCGGCCACCGACGCTGGTCATCACGACAAAGCCTGGCAGGTCCTGGCATTCGCTTCCAAGGCCATAGTTCACCCACGAACCCATCGACGGGCGACCGCTGATGACCGTGCCAGTGTTCATAAATGTATGAGCCGGGTCGTGGTTGATCTGTTCGGTGACCATCGATTTCAGAACGCAGATTTCGTCTGCCATTTTCTGATGCCACGGCAGGAAATCACTGATCAGCGTTCCGCTTTGGCCACTTGGCCGGAACTTCGTCAACGGCCCGAGACACTTTAAAGCCTGGCCCTGCAACTGAGCAATTGGTTGGCCGGCGGTATATGATTCCGGCATTGGCTGTCCATCCAACGCAGCCAGTTCTGGCTTATAGTCGAAGGTTTCCAGATGCGACGGACCACCCGCCATGCACAAAAAGATAACTCGCTTAACACGAGGCGGCAACTGTGGAAACCCAGGCAATCCGGCGTTATCAGACGGCGAATCTGCCTGAAGATTTTCCTGAGCGAGTAACACCGTCAATGCCGCTGTACCAACGCTCAGCCCCGATTTGTTTAAAAACGTCCGGCGGTTCGGTTGCAATTCATTGGACGGCAGCATTTTTGAACCCCTGAAAACAGCGGACGAACGTTTGAAGTCACACAGTAGGCGACCGGTAACGATATTGAAATCGCTGCCGATGAAATCGTCTGTTCAGAAATAAAAATGGATAAAACGAAACAAGCCCGAAGCCAATTCGAAAGACGATGCTTTCGTGGCTTCAGGCTTTGTCTGTTTCAGATTTTTAAGTAGTTGAGCCTATTCAAACTTCGCGTTCGGATAGCCAGCACTTTCCAGAGCAGCGACTGCTGCATCTGACGTGGCCTCCGTTTCAAATTTCACGGTTACTCGTCGGTCGTCGATAATGCCGTCTTCTTTTTGTGGCACTAATTCGACAGCAGCAATTCCATCTAGGCTTTCCAAGGTTTCCTTTACCTTGGGAAAGCACATGATTGAGCAACTCATTTCCGGAACAGCCAGAGTTCCGGTGTCACCGGCAGAAAACGAAACGGTGATTGCTTCGTTCTTCGCGACTTCCGCGACTGCAGTGCCGTCTGACGAAAAACCCGAAGTGGCGACGCGTTCTTCCGAACATCCAACCAACAGGATCAAAGGGAGAAGTGTTATTGCAATTTTCATTAGGTCAATCTTTCAAAAATGTTTTAATACCTGATTGTACCTTTTACGCGTTGACAGACAACGGGATTCAATTCCATTCCCCTCGGGATTCCCGCGCTGTGGAATGCTGATTTTCAAAGCGTTGCAGCGAATCTAAGACCACGGAGTGATTGACGCGATTACTCGTACCCGATGTGACGAACAAACCGCTGTTCGATTGCTGCCAGTGATTCCGGAAAGTTGGCGGCGAATGTGCGAAACAAGGGATTTGGCCATCGAACAGCCGAAATGTTTGGCAGGCCGCAGCTAAGAATTGACCGAGAACTTCGAGTTCCAAAAGGAAAATTCGTGAGACGATAAGTCATTGCCAGGTTGCAGTTCGAGGGCGAACACTCACGGGGCTACGTCCGTGATTTAACGATTTCTCCAGCAAGAAATGGCAGAAAATCGATACTGAGTCAAGATTTGCATGCATTGGCTTCTTAAATTAGTCTGGAAAAATAGAGTTACGAAAAGGCTCTGCATTTGACGGAAGTCAAGTCCGACCATATTCTTAAGAAGCTTTGGCGAGAAAATCTTGCCCCAATACCCTCCTCAATGGCCTAACCCAAGTCCCTTGACTGACGTGTCGGCCTCCATCCCTAAATGAGTATGCGTTTGCTATTGCACAACGCGACTATTCAAAACAAATGATCAGGTTTGCCCTCATCTCGTTGTGTCTTGCGCCGATTTCGGTCAGTTGCGCAGGTGAAACTCATTTAGTTTGCCTTACGGCGGGTGATGTCGCGCCGGAATTTACGGCGACAGATGATCAGGGAGGGGAATGGAGTTCAGTTGACCATGTGGGGCGTGAGGTCGTTGTTGTCTACTTCTATCCCGCCGATATGACGAATGGATGTACCAATCAGGCATGTGGTTTCCAGAAACGCCTGAGTGAAATCAAGCACGCTGGAATGACCGTTGTTGGCGTTAGCGGTGATTCGCCGGAGAACCACCAACTGTTCAAGACAGCTCATTCACTAAAATTTCCACTTCTGGCGGATGAAGACGGTAAGGTCGCTCAGGCATTTGGCGTCCCCACGCGTGAAGGCGGCAAGATCACGAGAATCGTGAAAGGGGAGCAAAAAACGCTCGTTCGTGGCGTAACGGCTCAAAGATGGACTTTTGTGATTGGGGTGGATGGCACGATTATTCACAAGAACACCAAAGTTGACGCAGCCGGAGACAGCGATGCTGTTCTAAAAGTTGTTAGACAGTTGACCGTATTGCAACCATAATTCCACCATTGGGTCTGGCTGCATTTCAACAGACGACTACAAACAATAAACGTTTCGGCCTGGCAGGCATCGGTGTCTGGTGGCCATCATTTCAATGTCCCAAGGAGTTTCGCACAATGCGTACAATTCTGGCACTCACTGTCCTTACAGCGGCAACGATGACCGCCAACGCGGCCGACATTAAGTCTGGTCTGCAAATCGGAGACTATCCTGGCGCATACAATGTTCTGGATGTTACCGGACCATCTGCCGGCGAGAAACTTTGCTACCGATGCCGTTACAGCTCACGTCCTGTTGTTAACATCTTCGCACGCAAGATGGACGACAACGTCGCCAAGCTGATCAAAGAACTCGATGCTGTTGTTGGCAAGAATCAGGAAAACAAGATGGCGGCCTTCGTCGTGCTGCTTTCTGACAATCCAGATGCTCAGGAAGCGTCACTCAAAGAAGCTGCTGCCAAAAATGGCATCAAGCACACTCCGCTGACCGTTTTCGAAAACACAACGGGTCCTGGTAAGTACAAAATCAGCGAAGATGCAGACGTAACAGTGATGATGTGGGTTGAATCAGACGTCAAGGTTAACCATGCGTACAAGGCTGCAGACCTGAACGCAGAATCAATCGCTAAGATCATTGGCGACACTTCAAAGATCTTAAACTAGACAAGTTCACACTCAACAGCGATTCGTTGTTGATGAGCCCTTCCGGGTAATCGGCAGGCAAAAAACACAAGGGCGATTCCTCTGCAAGGAGGATCGCCTTTTTTTGTGCACTGTGGTTTACTCAGTCTCTGGAAAGCGTCTAAGTGTCTGACGACGATGTCTGCTTCCGGATGTTCGCACTGTCCTGTAGATTTCGTAATGTCGGCTGTACGTTTTTTCACGACGGCGACATAGTGCCAGTCCGTGTCGGCATACAAACGCCTGCTTGGCGTGGACATTGCACCTGGCTTTGTTGACAATCTTCCAATTACGTTGGAAGGAGAAATTTCGTCATGCAGCATTCCAGTCACGCTTTTGAAAATTACTATCCGCTGGTCAACGAAGGCCTGACTGTCGTCAGCCGACGCAATATGCTGAAGGCCGGAATGGCAGGCATTGCCGGACTTAGTCTGCCGGAACTGCTGCAGGCTCGCGAGGCGGAATCAACGGGCAGCATGAGTCATCGAAGCGTGATTCTGTTGTGGATGACGGGTGGCCCTAGTCACATAGACACCTGGGATCCGAAGCCGGATCGACCCTATCAGAACCGAGGACCCTTTAACCCGATTTCAACAGCTTTGCCTGGCACAATCATCTGCGAGCATCTGCCGAAGCAGGCAGCGATGATGGATAAATTCACCATTATCCGTTCTGTGGATCCTCGCAAAAGCAGTCACCAGCCGAATCAGGTGATGCAGACCGGCAATCTGGCGGCTGCTCCAAGAACGAATCCCAAAGGTGATCGCTACCCTGCCATTGCGTCCATCGTCGCGAAGCATCACGGCGCAAATCATTCAGCAGTGCCACCCTATGTTAGTTTCATGAAAGATCCGACGCATGTTGCCTGGGCAGGATGGCTGGGGAAGCAGTACGATCCGTTTAACGGAAACAGGGCTGCCGTTTTGCCACAATATGATCTGCTCGGTAAGCCTCTGAATCGTATGTCAGGTGCCGATTTATTTCAGCTGCCCGGGCAGTTGGATATGAACCGACTTAACGACCGCCGTAGCCTGGTGAAAAGCTTTGACGGCATTCGCAGTGGCCTGGATCAATCCGGTTCGATGGACGCTCTGGACCGTTACAGCCAGCAGGCGTTTGATCTGGTACTGGGCCAGAAAGCACAAAAAGCATTTGACCTATCTGCGGAACCGGCCAGCAACCGCAAACGCTACGGCGATCATTTGTGGTGTCAGCAGGCGTTACTGGCTCGCCGACTGGTGGAAGCAGGCGTCAGCTTTGTTACTCTTGATCTCAGCTATCACTCGGCATCGGGAACCTGGGATAATCACGGTATTCCAGGCGGTGTGTACGGTGGAATATCAAGAGGGCTGAAACCGCTGTTGCCGCTGTTCGATCATTTACTTACGACTTTGGTTTCCGATCTGGAAGAACGAGGATTGCTGGACGAAGTTTTGGTGATTGCGATGGGAGAATTTGGTCGGACCCCGAACATGGGCACCCAGAAAAGCATTGATGGTCGAGACCACTGGCCTGTTGTAATGTCAATGAGTCTTGCCGGTGGCGGACTGCGGCATGGCCAGGTAATCGGTGCCAGCAGTCATGACGGTGGCACCATCAAAGAACGCCCCGTAACGCCTGCTGATCTGGCCGCCACCATTTACAAACACATGCAGGTTCCATTGGACGGCAGCTACCTTGACGATCGACAACGACCTCGTTTTTTTGTCGAAGAAGGCGGTCGTCCAATCACGGAACTATTCTGAAACACGTTCTTTCGCTGACTCGCACTTATTCAACACCGCGTCTGGCACTCGTTTGCAGTGCGGAACCCAAAATAGCGATCTTTGAACACTGATTACTATGAACAGAACTTGTAATGTTTTGGCAGCAGCATGTTGCGCGATTATCGTTGTTGTCAGTTCTTCGTCAACGGTCTTCGCCAAATTAAAGCTGTCAGGAATTTTCAGCGACCACATGGTTCTGCAACGCGACAAGCCTGTAACGGTCTGGGGCTGGGCTGACGAAGACAAGCCGGTCCGTGTATCCTTTGCGGGTCAAATGTTGACAGTAGAGCCTGGTAAATTCGGAGCATGGTCTGTCACTTTAGAGCCCCTGCAAGCTAGCGTTGCAGGTCGCGACCTTGTCGTGGTTTCCGGCACTGATTCGATGACAGTGCGTGATGTTGTTGTTGGAGACGTCTGGCATGCCAGTGGGCAATCGAATATGGACATGAAAGTTGGAGCCGTGGCAACGTCGCTGCCGGAAACTCTTCAGCATATTCTGGAAGCAATAAATCCGGGAATCCGCTTTCGCCGCATCAGCGAATCGGAATCTGCGACGCCTCAACCCGACTTGTCCGTGGTTGCCGGCTGGATGGTGAGTTCGCCGAATACGGTGACTGGATTTTCTGCTGCGGCGTACTATTTTGCCCGCCGGTTAAACGCTGTTGTCGGAGTCCCGATTGGCATCATCGATTCATCACGCGGTGGAACGCCCATCGAGCCGTTCATTCCTCGCGTGGCTTTCCAGGCTCATCCCACGTTGCAGAGAGAACTGCAACTTGGAGACGAAGGCGATTTGCTCGGGATATGGAAGTTGCCTGGCGGTGTACGTGCTCGCGACTCTAACTGGCTGCCCGGCCGCCTGTTTCATTCGCGGCTGGCCCCGATTGATCGTTTCGCTGTGCGCGGTGCGATCTGGTATCAGGGCGAATCAAATTGTGGAGATGGCGAAGACCCTCGCGACTATCAATACAAAATGAAAGCATTAATTTCTGGCTGGCGATCGGCGATGGGCAACGCCGATCTTTCATTTTATTTTGTGCAACTTCCCGGCAGTGGAGCTCGCGAGGGATGGCCGTACCTTAGAGAACAGCAACGACTTTGTGCCGACGTTTCGCACGCAGGCATGGTGGTTACGATCGATCTGCTTAACAATGACATTCATCCACCGAACAAAATCGACGTAGGCGAACGACTCGCCGCCTGGGCTTTGGCAAAAGACTATGGACGTGACGTGCCATTTAGTGGCCCGCTGTTTGAACGAGTTGAATTCAGCAACGACAGAGCGGTCGTGCATTTTCGTTATGCCGACAATGGACTGATGGTGGCTGTTAAGTCGGGAACTTCGCAACCGAAGCGTACGTCTGAAACAACGTTGTCTCACTTCGAACTGGCCGATAAAAGTGGTCAGTGGTTTCCGGCACAAGCTGAAATTTCGGGACGAACTTTGGTTGTTCGATCAAACAACGTCGTGCATCCGGCAGCGGTTCGTTACGGTTACGAAGTCGATCCACAGCATTGCCACCTTTACAACACAGAAGGCCTTCCCGCGTCGCCGTTCTGTTCGGACGATGCACTGCTGACTTACAAACCAGAACTGCCAGTGGAATAAACCGGACCTGCCAACTAATTCTTTTCAAGCCCAGGCCGGCAAACAATTCACGCGACCTTGTGTCCTGTCCGCCGCAATAGCTTTCAGTGTCTTCGGTTCGTGGTACTTGGTCTCCCAATGGATGTCTCATCGTTTGTCCACAGTGTGAGACGACCTATGGCAGTATAGATTGCGTTTTTCTTGGCGGGTAAGCTTCAACACATTGCATCAGATCAGTCAACAGTGGGCAGACTGAACGCCGCCAGAAAGATTCTGCCGAATCAAATTATGGAAGCGATGCAAGCACTGGTCGGTTGTGTAACAATTGCAATGTTCAATAAAGAAACAGTCTTCGGCAGCAACGGCGACCAATATGTGCACGCCTCGAACATGGAAACGCCTTGTAGCTTTTCTGCGGGGCAACCAGTAAAGATGTCAGCGGTTTTGGGTTAGCTGAAGCGACTTACGCGATCCGGGCATCGGACGTTTGGGAGCGCTCACTGTTCGGGTATTGCAGGAAGGCACCGCGGCACCACCCTATGGTTTCAGAGCCGTCTTTTCCGGCATGCTAACCGTATGAAGCACGCGACCGGTATCGTCTCGAAATTCGATCTGCAAAGTCGCTTCTGAACGGTCATTCTGACCGACCGTGACATGCAGAAAACCTCCCGTCGGTGCAGGATAGATAAACGGCTGCTTTATAAGTCCGTCCGGATCTGTTCCGTTTTTACTGCCAGGGCGAGTACCGGCAATGGCGTTTTCATCGTTGAGTGCACCGCAGGAAAATTCATGCATGCCGAGCGGATGAATGCTGTGATATTGCCAGTGTCTGTCGCCGCAAAACGTAATCACATTTTGCTGTTTATTTTTATTCGTCCATTCAAAAAAGCTGTTGGCTTCGTGACGAAAACCTTTCAGGTTTACGTGATTGTCCTTTTTATTTTTCGAATCGGGGCCAACCATTGGAGTTGGAGTAATAATAATTTTCCATGTGGCATCGCTTTCGAGCAAAGTGCGCTGCAACCAGTCTCGCTGCTCTTTTCCCCAGATCGTCTTGTCCTGACCATCTTCCATTTTATTCGGTGATCGAAAGTCGCGACCTTCAACAAACCACAACTGGACGTGCCGGTGAACACGATGAGTACGATATGTCGGGCTGCTGTGGTCGCCCGCAGAGTGGATCGGCATTTGTTCTCGAAAAATGTCGATGCCTGTTTTAGGCAGCGGCAAGGTGTTACCACCAAGGTCTGCATCGTTAAAGCGAAAGTCGTGATCATCTTTGGACCAGTAGGCCGGTGTTCTGCCGAAGAACTCGATCATGCGAGGAAAACGGAATTGTTCGTGCCACTTCTTTCGGAGTTCAGGTAACGTCTTTGCGGCAGTGCTGGCAGGATGGTCGTAATAAACAATATCCCCGGTGCCGATGAAAAAGTCCGGCTGCAGTGACAACATTGCCGTGTAAGCTGGATACCCCAGGTGCTTGTCGGTCCTGGAAGCATCGCTGCCCTTACCGGCTTTCCCGTGTAGAAAGAATGCGTAGTTCTGACAACTGCCCATGCAAAACGAAAGTGGCCTGTTTGAGTTTTCTATTGGCCGTGTCTTGAACTGTCGCGTTGCTCCGGATGCAACTTCAACCTTATCCTGTCCGTAAATCAGCCGATAGAAATAGAGTTTACCCGGCTGTAAGCCATCAATCTTGGTTCGCACAATGAAGTCGTGATCGGAGGTTGCTATCAGCCAGTCGGTCCTGCGTGAATTGGTGAAATCAGGGGACTCACTCAATTCAAAACACGCCACTCCCTCTGCCCCTGGAACGTCTCCGGATTTATCCAGAGCGGGCCCGGAAATCGATGTCAGTCGCGATTGCAGCAGCACAGACGTCGACGTGACTTCGCCTGCGAATTCGCCCTGAGCATGATGAATCTCAGCAGTGCGGGCACTTTGGGATTGCACGCACGTGATGATTGCAAGTGCAAGAAACGGGATGATGTGTTTCATCGTGCTGGAATTTCTTTCATAACGGATTCGAGGCTTATCGCCCAGGCCTTAGTCCGGGTTGGCATGTTGGCGACATCGCTTAGTGTACCGCGTTATCGGAATACTTCAGGAGAATGGTTTCGACCGCTAACGGTCTAAGAATTTTCGACGATTTTGCAGATAGCCGCTGCCACCTGCGGAGCCACAGTGCGATCGAGCGCATCGGGTAGAATTCTGTCAGCAGTAGGTTCCGGGACTGTAGCCGCCAGTGCTTTGGCTGCGGCTAGTTTCATTTCCTCTGTGATTCTGGTGGCGCCGCTATCGAGTGCCCCTCGGAAGATTCCAGGAAAAGCCAGTACGTTGTTAACCTGATTTGGAAAGTCGCTGCGTCCCGTGCCCACCACAGCAGCGCCGGCAGCGAAAGCTACGTCGGGCATAATTTCCGGAGTTGGATTCGCCATCGCAAGAATGATCGGTTCATTTGCCATCGACTTAACATGAGCGGCGGTTAGCAGATTGCCTTTGCTGACGCCAATAAATACGTCGGCACCTTGAATTACGTCGCTCAGCGTACCTGCTCGATTACTGCGATTTGTATACGCGAGCAATTCGCGTTTTTCCGACGATAGGTTTTTGCGATTGGAATGAATGGCTCCCTGCGAATCGCAGACGACAACATCTTTTACGGGCTGGCAGACGTTTGGATCGTGTCCCACACAGCGCAATAACCTGGCGATTGCGGTGCCAGCCGCTCCGGCACCGTTGATGACGACCGTCATTTCAGTTAGCTCCAACCCGACAACTTTGGCGGCATTAATCAGCGCTGCTAACAGCACAATTGCAGTGCCGTGCTGATCGTCGTGAAAGACAGGTATGCCAAGGTCCTGCAGTCGGCTTTCCACTTCAAAGCAGCGCGGAGCAGAAATGTCTTCCAGGTTAATCCCGCCAAACACCGGAGCAATGCGTCGCACGGTTTCCACGATGGCGTCTGTATCCTGCGTGTCCAGGCAGATCGGCCAGGCATCGATCCCCGCAAATTCTTTAAACAGCAATGCCTTGCCTTCCATTACAGGAATGGCGGCGTAAGGTCCGATATTTCCGAGTCCCAGAACCGAAGATCCATCGCTAACGACTGCCACTGAATTATGCTTGATGGTCAGGCTTCTAGCCTTTGACGGATCTGCCGCAATGACTTCACAGGGGCGGGCGACACCGGGTGTGTAAGCGATGGACAAGTCGTCTCGAGTGTTCACCGGCATCTTTGAGTGGATGCCGATCTTGCCACGCAGCTGTTCGTGGACAATCAGACTTCGGGTAAAATAGTCGGACATCGTTTTTCTATCCTTAGTTCAGATGATTTGGGTTGTTATTTTGGCATGCACAGTCGTGCGTCCGGGTGATGCTCGGAACCTGACGTTTGAATACGAAGGTTTACGCTTCCAGCGTTGTCCATTGTTCCGTGGCCGACTTCTGGAAAGGGTGACTGCAACGGGTATCGATTAACGGAACCTCTGAGGTGAGAAACAGGCTTCAGCAATTCCACCAGCCGGTTCGTGGCCGCTAATGCAGATTGTGTTGAGATTTGTGGTCGTGGTTGCTGAAGTGAATAATCGATGGCTGGAAACTACAGACTTACTATAGCAGCGAACATAATAAATTATGGTACATTTGACCGACTAGCCTAGTCGGTTCGAGTGTTTCAAAACGCTAATGAACAATCATGGGGGCAAATACACAGAAGCTCGTGCGGCATGCCGTTTGGCTAAAATATTGTTGTTACTGGAGTCAGCCTGTTCTCGAAGCCTGATCTATCAATGACGGTCGCGGTTGACGGCGAACGGGCAAAGGAGTGTTTTCTGAGCAGAATGTGAATCGCCCCAAAGTAAGAAGGTTTTTTTCTTAGACTTTGGCGTCTGAATTGCGTTGGCTTTCAAAGACTTGTGTTTGGGGAAACTGGCAAAACTGCTGGACACGAGCGACAAAAGTCGGTTGTTTTGAGGTTGGGATTCGCAGCAATTCCGGATTTGAATCCGTCAGGCAACTGTGAAGCGCGGGAAGCCGTTTCGAAGCAATGTGAGACCGTGCAAGAGCTCGGAAATTGCGCGAGAC
>JBDNFN010000137.1:0-3269 GCA_041689795.1 Fuerstiella sp.
AAAGACAGGGACCTTCCCTGGTCAATTGTTTCTACGCAGACAGATTCAGGAAAGGTCCAGCCGCCGAGAAGTTTAGCGATCAGGACGTTCAGCCAACATTCCGATTTCTTTCAACGCGGCCCCATCACAACAAATTCTTGTTGCGGTCAACGCGAGCCCTCACGCTGCGCAGATTCCAAACAAATTTCGCGGCAGTGCCATTCGAATCAGCAATGTCCTATCTCACAGCAAATCCGAGCCGATCTCCCTTTCGTTCTGCTGGCCGCACACTGGCTGCTCTGTTCCTGATGACACTGCATGTCGGTTGCAGCAGTGAATCACCAACTGAAACTCGCCCGTCGAAAGAGCTTCCGCCTCCCCCCTGACCGAAAGCCGCCAAGCAGTTCCTGCAGATTAAACGGAACGTTTAATCCATCTGACGGATACTGTCGACGACCGCCGCCTCCACGTTGAGGCCCGGCAGATTCAAACTGCGGGCCGTCCGGCGATCCGTACTTATCAAAGTTACCGCGTTTTGTTTCGTCACCCAGAACAGCCCCGGCGTCCTGAACTTCTTTGAAGTTTTTCAGCGCAGATGGATCGTCGGTACTGGCATCGGGATGATGTTTTTTGCCAGCTTCTTGTACGCTTTGCGAATCTGGTGCTGAGGCGTGGTTTTCGGCACTCCAGGAATGCCATAGTAGTCTGGATGAATTGCCATCAGGCTGACTTTCGAAAAAGTTCGATAAACGGCAGAGTAAATCTCTGCAATCTGTCCACGTTATTTTTGAAGCATCACGGGACACTGACAGAACATGGACACCTGATGGCTAAGACAGTCCAGTACGTGATCAGGACACGACGGGTCAACCCGTTCTGATCGCATTACAATCAGATCAACAGACTCGGTACTGGAATACTGCACTGGCCGTTCGGCCGACGACAATTTCAGGTCTGGCAATCAAACCAGCATGCTCAAATCTTTGTGAAAGCTGTTGCAGGCAGACTCGGACGTTTTCTTCCAGTTCAGCGTAGAAGGCGTTGAGTTCAACTTCTTCTTCAGCATCTTCCGCTTCATCAATCGCTTCAATGACATACATCATTGTTGTAATTGCTCGATGCTGAAGTGCACGGTCAAACGCCGCGTCCAGAGCGCACTGGTCCGGAGCGTTCAGGTCGATGGGGACGAGCAGATGTTTATACTTCATCTTCAATTCACCTCCACAAGGCAACTTTTGGCACACAGTCGGTCATTCACATTACTCAGCGTCAAACCACAGACGCACTTTTCGTCAACGCATCATCTTCAGGCGGCAGAGGCAGGATGCCACGCGGAAACACGTGGCGGCTGCCGGGCACAAATCCAGCTTCCGCATCGAAGTACAGATAGTGCGTGATCTTCATGGAATCGGCTTCGATATCAATCACGTTAAAGCTGTTCTTTTCACGTTCTCGACCACGGCCGCGACGCGATGTTGTTGTGCCTGACTGCGCAATCACAATGCCGCGTTCGCGATGAACGCCCGGATAGAAATCCAGCGTGTTTCCGATGTATGCTCGATGCAAATGACCGCCCATAATCATGTCGACGTCGTCGTCAATAAACTGCATGATGGCGCGTTTGGCTTTGGGCATTGTGGCGTCATGCAGGTAGTCCGGCGCCGGAGCAAAGTGATGATGTGCAACCACAATTCTAGCAACGCCGGTGGCAGCTTCGGCAAATACTTTCTCGGCGGCATCCAGTTGCCACTGATGAATGCGTCCGTTACTGATAGCAGTGCGGGGCGACGTTGAATCGATTCCCACAATCACGGCGTGTTCGAGGTCCAGCACCGGGTTCAGTTCCGGCGAGATATATTTTTTGTAAAGTCCATGCGGATCACTAAGCCGTTCGCTGATGCGATACAGTGGCACATCGTGATTGCCCGGAACGTACAGACGGGGCACGTCGGGAAGTTGATCAAGAAATCCGCGAGCCGCCAGATACTGTTCTTGCTTGGCTCTCTGAGTAAAGTCACCGCTGACAATGATCGCGTCGACATTTAGCTGCGGCGCAATCTTCAACACAGCCTCGCCAACATGAGATACATACGGCGGGCCAAAGTGCAGATCGGAAAGTTGTAAAATTCGAACAAGTGGCATGGTGTCTTGCATCAGTGCGGCTGGCAAAAGATCTTCAGCAGGCTGAAGTGGAATGCACACATCATACCGGTAAACGCGAAGTCCGGTCGGCAGTAACGTGGGACTTCAATATCATTTGCCACGAAACTCGGTCACCTGTGCGTTCCTGACAGAATCATGCTCAGTATTGCAGGCTAAGCCGGCCGTATATTGCACATTTGAGCCAGTCCGAACTGATTCGCCCAAAAGCCTGCAGTTCGAGTCTCGCCGGAGTCGCAAGCTGCGATGTTGATTTTTCACTGTGGCTGGAAATGTTCTGTTCTGGCGGATGCGGCGACTCAGAGCCTGCGCGACGCGAAAAACTGTGCAGATGTGCGAATCCGCACCAATGTGTGACGGACCTGCAGTTTTGTCCGAGGCAAATTTCCGGCATGTGATCTGCAACTTCGACAGATATGCAAACTTTTTTCAGACGAATGTTACTGCCGTTGCTGATCGTTCTATTGCTGACGATTCTGGCAATCCTTGCGTCTCGATATACATCACTGGAGTGGTTCGTACACAACGATCGATGGCTGAGAGCGACTATTGCAGGCCACCCGTTTAAGTCCGGAATCATCGCCTTTGCGATGTATTTACTGGCATCGCTGGTTCCCGGCACAACTGGTAAGTCGATTATTCTTGGCTGGTTATTTGGACTGTTTGTGGGCGTGGTAATTGTGAACACGGCTCTGGTTTTAGCGGCCTTGGTTACGTTTTTATTGTGCAGACACTATTTGAAGGCTGCTGTTGAGTCGCGTTTTGGGTTTTATCTGCGTCCGATTCAGGAACGTATGGCACGTGACGGAGCAATGTATTTGCTGACACTGCGGCTGGCACACGCTCCCTTCAGTTTTATGAACTACGCCGCCGGTGCAGGTACTGACGTTCCATTTTGCACATTCTGGTGGACGACTCAGCTGGGACTTCTGCCCGGAAATCTGTTCTTCGTCTATGCGGGAACCCGTCTGCCGACAATTGAAGAACTCGTGCGTAGGGGACCTCTGGGATTGCTGGATGGTCCCATGATAGGGGCGCTCGCCTGCACTATATTTCTTCCCTGGATGGCTCGAAAATGCATCCGCCTGTTTACATCAGGCCGCAAAGTGGCACAGCAGTTGCCCAAACAG
>JBDNFN010000138.1:0-3478 GCA_041689795.1 Fuerstiella sp.
CGCAGAACGACGAGCTGCCGCTGACAGAGGTCGTGGACAGCGATCGATTTGCTCGGGCGTTTGAAAAACACGGTGTCGATTTCGGCGACGAGGAAGGTGTTGTCTATACGCCCGCCATTACGTTGTGGGCGTTGGTTTCTCAGACATTCTTTGCCGGGGCGCAACGCCTCTGCAAGGCGGCCGTGTTGCGAGGCGGCCGTGTTGTGGGCGACTCCGGGCTGCACGACTCGGGGCCGCACGGTCTGCGACACCAACACCGGAGCCTACTGTCGTGCTCGGCAGAAAATTCCTTTCGAGGTCGTGCGTGACATCACACGGCAGATCGCTCACGACGCCGAAGCCGCCGTGAGTCACACGGTCGTCGATGAAGACCCGACTGTGAACCTGTCTCCACGCGTCATTCAGGAGGTCCGCGCACATGCGAATGGTGGTCGTGTGTTGTTGCTGGACGGGTCCACGATCACGGCCGAAGACACGCCGGAGAACCAGGACGAGTATCCTCAGAAGCCCGTTCAGAAAGCAGAACTCGGCTTTCCCATCCTACGGTGCGTGACGCTGATTTCGCTGTACGCGGGCATGCTGTTTGACGTAGCTTTTGGCGCAAGGAAACGGGCGAAACGGCCTTGATGCGCCGACTGCTGAACGTGCTGCGACCAGGCGACATTCTGGTGGCCGACTGTTATCTGTGCACGTACTGGCTGATCGCCGCCTGCCGACAGCGAGGCGTTTACATTGTGATGAAAAATCATCACCAGCGTGAAGACGACCCAGCCGATGCGATTCGTCTTCGTGAAGGAGAACGCCTGGCGACATGGATTCTTCCAGCACGTCCATCGTGGATGAGCAAAGGAGAATACAAACAGCCACCGGCAACGCTTGAACTTCGTCTGATTGACGTGAACGTCAACCGCCAGGACTTCCGTCCGAGTCAGTTCACTGTGACAAGGAGCGGCTTTGCAGAAATCTTGGACGATGTAAGCAGGCGAGACAAAGGACACGTTACCTGATCATTGTGAAACTACTTCGCGGACGTTGCGTTGCGAACATCGTGCGTTCACTTCATGTCGGAAGATCGACGGTTTACGAGGTTGCGACACGATTTCGTGATTGCGGAGAAGTGGGACTTGTCGATCGCCGTGAAGAGAATGGAGATCGCAAACTGGATGAGGCGTACTTGGCGAAATTACACGAAGTTGTTGCGGCTTCACCGCAGGACTATGGCTGGCGACGCCCGACCTGGACTCGAGACCGTCTTGCTGAAACAATGACCTGGGAAACAGGCGTCAGGATTCACACATCGACGATGAGCACGGCACTGAAAATAATTTCGGCACGGCAGGGCCGTCCCAAGCCAACAGTGGGTTGCCTATGGTCAAAACGTGCAAAAAACAGGCGTCGGCGTGAGCTTCAGCGTCTGGTTGAGACGCTGCCCGAAGGTGAAGTCGCCGTCTACGAAGACGAAGTGGACGTTCATCTGAATCCGAAAATCGGGCCGGACTGGATGGTGAAAGGTCAGCACAAAGAAGTGCTCACACCAGGAAAAAATGTGAAACGTTATCTGGCGGGGCCATCGATTCGCGAACCGGTGAGTTGATCTGGGTGGAAGGCGAAAAGAAAAACACTCTGCTGTTCCCGAATTTACTCTGGCAGTTGGTCCAGCACTATCGTGAAGCGAAGGTCATTCACGTCATTCTGAACAACTTCAGCATCCATTCCACGCAACAGGTACGAGTGAGCCTTGCAACCGTAAAGGGGCAGCGTATCCAAATTCACTTTCTGCCACTGTACTGTGCGGATCACAATCGAATCGAACGTCTTTGGCCGGACATGTATTCCAGTGTCACTCGAAACCACCGCTGCCACACGATGCCCGAGCTGATGATTGAAGTCAAATACTGGCTCAGAAAACGAAACAGGCGACAACTGAAATCACTGTCTGCGTAAACTAATTAAATCGTCTGCCAATCACGCTCGGCTATTTAGAAATGAGCAGCCTCGGTATACGCCGTTGCGTCACTGCAGATCGTAGAGTTCATCCTGTTTCGCTGGGTCGTTAAGGTTTCCTTCGCTGACAAAACCTAGGCGTTTATTGTTCATCAGGTCAGCCTGTGTCTGAGACAGATAATTGTCTCCGGGCACTTCAACATTACTGGCATAAGCAAAACTTCGAACACTGCCATCCATAAAAGCGACGTTTGCAGAATCCGTGTGGCGAAAATGCACGTTTGGAAAATTGTTGCTCGGTGGTTCCAGCAACCATGTCTCTTCAAAACTATACGTCGGCGGTGAAAATGTAACAGTCTTCACCTGAGCACTGTCTGCAAAGACAACAGTCTGAGTCATCTGCATGATGTCTCGAAACTTTCTTGTGGCGGGTTGACGACTTAATCTGGCAGCGTAACTTGGCGGTGGCCATTCGACACCGGAATCACGGGACAGATAATGCCCGTTGAACCCAAAGCCCGACGCCGGTCGGCCGAAACGCACGGCATCCATTTGTGATTGACCAAAGTTAGGACACTGAAAGGCGGTCCAATTGGTTTCCATAAATGGAGCCAGCGGCCCGGCGGCAAAGTCGAGCTGCTGTGTGTTGTCAGGTTCGTCGTAATTCACAACACCGAACCAAAACTGTGAAGTCCCCTGCGCTCCGGAAAATGTTTGTAGGAAATCCAACTGAGCTGTGTCTTCAATGACATAAGGAATGATCGTCTCAGAATAGACGTCGGCATAGTTGTGAAGCGCCAGTGTTAACTGCTTCAGACGACTCTTGCATTGGGTTCGGCGGGCCGCTTCTCGAGCTTGCTGGACAGCAGGTAACAAAAGTGCAATCAGGATGGCTATGATCGAGATCACCACAAGTAACTCAATCAGCGTAAACCCGCGAAGACGCTTCGGAACTCGTTGTCCAATTCCACATTGCTTGCATTCATGTCGGGTACCGTGTCGAACGTTTGTCGCATCCAGCATATCTCTGCTCTCTATCAATCGAATCGTGTAGGCAGAGCAGCGAGAATCGGGCGCAACAAAACAGCGTATTGGCAAAGCACGATTAGGAACAGGCACACTGCAAAACGATGGCAAGAAGCCATACATAACTCTGCAGCACGACCGTTGCGCGCAATGGGTCTGGGAAAACAGACGAAGGCTGAATTGTGACGGCCGACATCGCCCTTCCGCGAAGGTGATATCAACAACGTTTCAGGCAGGTCTTCTGGCTTCCGGATCGTCCAGAATTTCTTTCCTTCCCACCATCGACATCAGACTTTCGCCCGATTTATGACAGCAGTGGACTGAATAAGAAATCTGTCCCCGGTTACAGCGGCGGGACCGCGACGGAATTAAACATAGCCATGGGACCATATTTGCACCGTCTTCCCTTTTCATTTGCTCAATCGCGGAAACTCACGCCGCTATGCAAACACCTGAATCGTTTCACGAACCAAAACCACATTTGTGGCGTCAGTTCCGTGCCAAGTCA
>JBDNFN010000139.1:0-48096 GCA_041689795.1 Fuerstiella sp.
TAGACAGGTGCATGTGTCTGATAGGAATTCGTTTGATAACGCACGACGCGGTGTCGTCCGCGTGCTTCAGCAACATTACTAACGGTACCCGCCAAAACCAAGGCCAGAATCCAATAACGTAACATCTACCCGCCTCCATGAACCAATATTGTCGCCGCACTACATTCCACGGCGCTTGCCGCATTCTAACAGGCTTGAAGATTCGTCCAGTCCGCCGATAACCCCGGCTCCCCGCAATTACCCAACTTCTCGAAATTCGGGCAAATTTCCATGAAGTCCGATATGAAATCGAACACCTTGCATTGATAAGACCAAGTGTAAGTCCAACACAGTGAATCCGCTTCTAGGCCTTAATAGTTTCAGGCACACAGCGCCGGCAAGTTCTGCAATCGGCGGAAATTCATACGCTATCGCTGCGTTCCTGCAGGACGATCCTTACCTTGGCACAAGAAGGGCGTTGCGACGGCAACGCCGAGAAGGACATCCCGGAGTTGCTTTCTCCGTAACCAGGAATCAAAAATTCCTGCGATGTGAATCAAGTCCGACGCAAGACAGTTGGTCTCGGGACATTTGCAGTGGAAACAAATCTTTCGCAACGTAGACAACCGCCGATCGGCTGATCGAAGTGGAAGCGATTATTCGTTTGTGGATTGTGACTCATTGCCGGAAATCATGCCGTCGGGCTTGATGTCAAGTTCGGGCATAAGAACCGGAGAGGCATCCATTCCACGTGCATCCATTAGCTCGACAATACGTTCCAAAGCCTTAAGCAAACCAAGGCATTCGATCGGGTCAAGAGTACCCAAACGCTGAAGGAACTGTTCGTGAAGCGGTGTCGGCAGGTTTTCAATACGTCGCCACCCCTCACGAGTCAGAGACACACATACGCGACGTCGGTCTTTGCTGTTGCGTTCGCGAGTGACGTATCCACTTTTTTCCATACGGTCAAGAATGCGTGACACGGTCGGAGCAGACAGCTGAACAGCATCTGCAATCGTCGCAACCGTGACTTCCGTACCTGCCGGGAATTCTGAAACAGCCTTAAGACACAACATCTGCGGTACGCTGACACCAGTGTGTTTGCCAACGCTACGCGAGTGCTCAGACGTTCGCCGAATAATTCGCCGAAGAGCTCTCAGGATTTGGAACCCGATGGAGTCTTTTGGTTGCATTTCTATCGTCTCAGTTTCCCCGACGCCGAATCAAATTCCGACATCTTTATAGCCAACACTGCATTTTTCACGACATCGACGACAGCCATAGATCAACGCCCTTCATGATCATCTCGACGGCAATTGTTCCGATAACCAGAGCAGATGCTCGCCCGATTGCCTCGACATAACGTTCCAGCAGCCGTTCGTTTCGATCGTGAACATAATCGAAAAGCAATTTCATCGCCATCAACAGCACGCAACTGATTAGCAGGGAAATCGCAATTGCTGACCACGCATATAAGACCGGCAGCTTCGATCCCGCCAGCACACTCGCGCTGATTGTTCCCGGCCCAATCATGAAAGGCATAGCGATGGCGCCAGCCAAATGCGTGCCGTCACCGCGCAGCTGGCCTATCATTTGAGCGCCAACCACGATGTACCTGATCGCGACAATTAGGAAAACCAGACCGCCGAAAATCAGAAACGCAGCAAAACGAACCTGCAGGACGCGGCTGAAGAATTGATCCCCCGCCCAGGCGAAGAACATGAATGCCAGGCCACTGATCAAGAATGCGCGAACAATCACTCTAAAAAATGCAGAAGCCGACAGGCTGCCCATTACGTCATGCAAATACGCACTCATCAATAAGGGGTTAAACAAAACCAACATCAGTACAATACTGTCGACCAGACTCTTCGTGTCCATTGCGCGGTACTCATTTATTGCGGCAGATAGCGTCACCGACTCAACGAAACAGGCGAGGCGAGCCGGCGAAAAAACGCTCAGGCTTCGGAAAGCTTTTCAACATTCCGCTCAGCAAGATACGTCGGGCGAGGTGGGTGGCCGCAGAACGGTTTGACCAACGAGTTTTCGATGCTGTTATAGACGGAAAATAAATTAATTCTCGGCGTCGGACTCAGGTTCCCATTAGATCCGTGCATCGTATTGCAATCGAAAAAAACCACAGAACCGGCGGGCCCCTTAGGCGCGGCAATCTCACGACCTTCAAGCAGATATTCGACTGCCTCACGAGTCGGAACACCATATTCCTGACGTTGAAGCGATTTTTTAAAATGCTTTTCAGGCGTTGCACCAACACATCGAATATATGACTGGTGCGATCCAGGAATCAGCATCAATGGCCCATTGAACTCGTGTGTCTCGGTCAGGAACATTGAAACACTCAAGGCCCTCATGCGCGGCATGCCGTCTTCCACATGCCATGTTTCAAAGTCAGAATGCCAAAAGAACTCTTTTCCGTCCATCGAAGGCTTATAGTTGACTCGTGACTGATGGATATACAGATCGGTACCGATTAACTGTCGAGCTATATCAAGTAGTCGTTTGTCCGAGAACAACTTCTGATAGAGCTCACTTACGCGGTGGAGGCGAAAAATCGACCGGACAGCATCCGAACCCGGCTCGCGAACAATTCCGGGACAGTCATCTGGCCAGTTGTCGGCCAAAAGTTGCGACTCAGCCAGTAATTCGTCGACCTCCTGCTGTGAAAACAGCCCTGGTACAAACAAAAAACCTTCATGACCATAATTCCAGACCTCATCTGTGGTGAGCGGCCCGGGAGCGTCGGAAACGACAGGATCAACGCGTGATGCGACATCCCATTGATCAGATGTCCTTGAGTGATAGGGATCTATATCGTGCTGCATTGGTAACTTTTTAATTTCCAGTAGTGACGGATTCAGATTGCTGTAAGTCACGTTCAATCCAGCAGAGGATACACACCGTTCTCATCGTGCGTCTCGGGGCCAACCACCGGAGGATTGAACACGCAAACCATACGCATCTGCTGGCGAGCTATCAGCACGTGCTTTTCGTTGCCGCTGAGAGCATACATGGTGCCCGCTGCAATCTCATATTCCCGATCGTTGCTCAGGTCCTTCAGCGTCCCTTCGCCCTCAATGCAGTACACCGCTTCAAGATGGTTCTGGTAGTGCATCTCTGTGATGGTGTTTGCATGAATGATTGTGTCATGCATCGAAAATCCCATTCCGTCTTCTTTCAGAAGAAATCGGCGGCTGGACCAGGTTTCCGCACGGGTCTCTCGGTCTGTGCCGGTAAGTTCGTAGAGGCTTCTGACAATCATGGTTGTTTACACGCGTTTAAGAACAAGAAAATCTCAGACCGCCGCGCCCCAGTGCGGCGCGGTTTACGGTACACCGGGGGACTAAAAGCCAATCCGGCTCAGACAACTGACTGGAGTTCCCCGGCCATTACAGCTGCCGTACTTTCTGCCAGAATCTCCAGCCCACGGTTCAGCTGTTCGTCTGACATGGTCAACGACGGCAGAGTCTTGATCACTTCGTCACGTGGCCCTGCTGTTTCAATGATCAGGCCGCGTTGAAACGCCTGTCGTGAAATTGCTGAAGCAACTTCAGGGTCTGCGAAATGAATGCCCTGAATCATTCCGCGACCGCGAACTTCAGCGTCATAGTCGCAGGCGATACTCAGCAATGCGTCTCGAACACAACGTGCGTTGCGGTTGACCTTGCGAGTCAGCTTATCATCCCGCCAGTACTCATTAATAGCTGCGGTTGCCGTAACAAATGCCGCATTGTGGCCACGAAACGTTCCGTTGTGTTCTCCGGGTTCGAAAATATCGAGTTCCGGTTTTATCAGCGTTAACGCCATCGGCAGCCCATATCCGGACAGCGATTTCGAGAGACAAATGATGTCCGGTTCAACTTCAAACGGCTCAAAACTAAAGAACGGCCCCGTGCGCCCACAGCCCACCTGAATGTCGTCAATAATTAACAGCACCTCATACCTGCGAGCAAGATCGGATAAAGCTTCCAACCATCCCCGAGATCCAATATTCACTCCGCCTTCGGCCTGTACGGTCTCAAGTATAAACGCCGCCGGCAGGTCCAGGCCGCTGCTCGAATCTTCCAGATAGCGTTCGAGTAACGCGATTGTGTCCGTGTCTGTCCCGAGATAATCACAATAGGGCATATGAGTCGCATTGTTCAGCGGCACACCGGCTCCAGCGCGCTTCGAGCTGTTTCCGGTCAATGCCAACGACCCCAGAGTCATGCCATGAAAGCCGTTTGTGAAAGACACAACGTTGTGTCGCCCTGTCACCTTGCGTGCAAGTTTCAAAGCCGCTTCGACCGCATTGGTGCCGGTCGGCCCAGGAAACATGACTTTAAAATCAAGCGATCTCGGCCGCAGAATAACTTCGTCGAATGTATCCAGAAACTCGCGTTTTGCCGTCGTCGACATATCTAGCGCATGAAGAACACCGTCATTCGTCAGATATTCGACCAGCCGCTTCTTTAGCACGGGATTGTTATGACCGTAGTTAAGAGCACCGGCTCCAGCAAAGAAGTCGATGTAGTCGGTACCGTCCTCGTTCGTCAGCGTGGAACCGCTCGCGGATCGAAATACCGTCGGAAAAGAACGGCAATAGCCGCGAACATTACTCTCAAGTCGTTCAAAGGTATCCATGTTGCTTCTATGTATCCTGCTGATGTGAAAGCGGTGTCTTACCGCGTAAAATCTGAACCAGAATAAACGTCTAGCTCAGTGGTCCAACTCGTACTCGAGGCTCTGGTTCGTGATCGCCCGGCGGGAAATCCGTTTCCAAAAAACCATCCTCGAACGCATCGACCACGGGCACTTTCAGACCGCGGGCCAACGACTCAAACAGATTTCGCGATGCCAGATTGGTTGGCGAAATAGTCGCTTCGATGTAAGTCAGAGAAGATCGGTCGGACCGTTCAATTAACTCGGTCAACAACCGCAATGCAACACCTCGCCGCTGAGCTGATTCAGCAACGCCCACCTGCCAGACAAAAAGAATGCTTGGGTTGGCCGGCAGACGATAGGCGGTCACAAAACCAACGATTTTACTGTTCGATTCCGCAACAAGGCAGGTGTCGGAAAAATCGCGGCACAGCAGTAAATAAAGGTAGGCCGAGTTTGGATCTAGCACGCCGGCTTCGCCGACGAGCTGCCAGATCCACCTAGCATCTTTTATTGTGGCCGAACGTAATTTCAGTGTTAAATTATGAGAGACTCCTGAGTTATTCATATACCGTTATTAAAAACCTCAGCAAATTAATTAATTATGGCTGCACATGTTTAATTGTAACAACAACGATTAGCTATGCACTCATTGTGAACGCAAGTATAGTACACTGGCAACAAGCGTCAACCTAAAGATTCCAGCCGCCCCCTCCTTGTAGAAAGATAAGTTTGTGACGACAGTCGTTCTGAGCTTTCTGTTTTTTCTTGCCGTGTTCGTCGTCATCGGTGTTTCCTCTGCATTCGCCCACAAGAAAACGACTGATGATTACCTGTTGGCAGGCAGGGACATACCGGGGTGGCTGGCGGCTTTATCTGCAGTCGCAACAAACAATAGTGGCTTCATGTTTATTGGCCTGATTGCTTACACTTATCGACAGGGCATCCAATCCGTCTGGATGATGGTAGGCTGGGTCGTCGGCGATTTTGCCGCCTGGATGATTGTGCACCCTCGAGTCCGACAGCAGTCAGAGGAATTGGACGTCGCCACAATTCCCGCCTTGCTGGGGACTCTGCATGACGGCCGCAAACGAGTGGTTGTTGTTCTGGCCGGATTAATGACGTTTGTTCTGCTGGGCATTTATGCGGCGGCACAACTGAAGGCGGGCAGCACAGCACTGCAAGCGCTGTTTGGCTGGCCCCCCGCAGTGGGCTCGATCACCGGTGCGATCATCGTTGTTCTGTATTGTTTTTCCGGTGGCATTCGTGCGTCAATCTGGACCGATGCCGCTCAGTCCATCGTGATGATTCTGGCGATGGCAGCGTTATTGATCGCAGCAAGCTTTGAAGTAGGTTCGCCAATCGATATGTGGAACAACCTAAATCTGCAGGATCCACTTCTTGTCGAGTGGTTTCCACGTGACCTGAAGTTCGGATTCGCCATGTATCTGCTGGGCATGACTTTTGGCGGCTTTGGGGCGATCGGCCAGCCGCACATTCTGGTTCGTTTTATGGCGATTCGATCCATCGACGAAATGCAGCGAGCGAAATGGATTTACTTTATGTGGTTCATTCCTTTCTTTGTCGCAAGCATCGCAGTCGGACTCTACGCTCGAGCTTGCATGCCCGACCTGCTGAGTATTCCGCTGACGGAAGGTCTCACGCCATCCCAGGCGACAGAATTGGCGATGCCCGAATTGGCCCGTCGCCTGCTGCCTGATGCTCTGATTGGGCTGACACTTGCCGGGCTGTTTGCGGCGACCATGTCCACAGCCGACTCGCAGATTCTGGTATGTTCTGGCGCCATTACGCAGGATATCAATCCTCGCTGGAAGAATTCCTATCTCGCTTCAAAACTGGCAACGCTTGCCGTTACAGGACTGGCACTTTCAATTGCTCTGTTTGCCGGACAGGGAGTCTTTTCGCTGGTGCTGATCGCCTGGTCTGCACTCGGCGCCGGTCTCGGGCCGGCATTGATGCTGCGGCTACTGCACGTACGGCTGTCATCATTAACGATCACATTGATGATGACAGCCGGAGTCGGCACCGTCATTGCATGGAACCTGATCGGCTATGATGGAGATGTCTTCAAACTGCTGCCCGGCATGATCGCATCATTTTTGATGTGGCCCATCGGCACAGCATTGCAACACCTTGTGGGGACGCGAGAGTCAGCATGAAGCAGCCCACGCAAGCGTTCCGCGAGTTCCAAGGCTATAGCTCCGTTAGATGAGCTAACAAACTAACATCGAGTCCGCCATTGTTCGCCGCTTCCGAAAAAACGTCGACCGGAATCCTACTTGCTGTTTTTTAGTCGAACGTCTGGTGGGAACTTTTTGGTTGTAGCGGGTTTCGACGTCGCTGAACACGTTATGCCGAGGTTCGTTGATATCGGCGAACACTTTTAAGATTGCCCACTCCTGTCTGAGTGACGAAGAGCATCGTGCCATGACCAAGTTGCTATAACAGCATCGGGTCAGCTGACGCCATTTAGTTTTTCTGCACCACTTCTGATTGGGTGGGGGGCTTCGAAGTCTTAATCCAGTACGTTGGGACCCGGAATCTTTGGTGAATCAAAAACCGTCTTCCTGCGTCGAAACTTTTTCAATGTACCCAGCGTTTCAAACCCGACTCCTTCGCCGTGTTAGCGAGCGTTCTCCGACACGCCGACTCCATTGCCACCCACACGTTCGTTTTCCGTTAAGTCATCTTGCAGAATCGGGGAAAGACGACGGTTGAGACCTAAGCGAGGACTTGCCGGCCAATCACTTGACGTAGCCGTATTCGATCGTAACTGATCTGTGCGTTTGACATTGCGAAATCGGAATCTTACTGTCTATCGGCTGGCGGCTTTCGGGATCGGTTGTCTGATCGCCCGTTGGCATCAAATTAAGTTTCGTGGGCTCTGCGAACCATGTGCCCCACAATTTTTCTTTACCGAACATTATTGAGCGGAGAATTGATCGATGGCGAGACCTGTCACCCTGTTTACGGGCCAGTGGGCAGACCTGCCTCTGGAAGAACTTTGTAAGAAGGCCAAGGAATTTGGTTATGACGGCCTGGAACTGGCATGCTGGGGAGACCATTTTGAAGTCGACAAGGCTCTGTCAGACGACAGCTACTGCCAAAAGAAAAAAGACCTTCTGGATCGCCACGACCTGAAGCTGTTTGCAATTTCTAACCACCTTGTTGGACAGGGTGTGCTTGACAATATCGATGCTCGCCACAAAAGCATCCTTCCCGACTACGTCTGGGGTGACGGCGATCCAGCCGGAGTAAACGCTCGTGCTGCAGAAGAAATGAAGAATACGGCTAGAGCCGCCCAGAAGCTTGGCGTAAGTGTTGTCAATGGATTCACCGGTTCCAGCATCTGGCATATGATATACGACTTTCCGCCGACTCCGACAAGCATGATCGATGCCGGTTTCGAGTTGCTGGCGGAACGCTGGAACCCAATTTTGGACGTCTTTCAGGAATGCGGAGTTAAGTTCGCACTGGAAGTTCATCCCACAGAAATCGCGTTCGACCTGTACACAGCAGAACGTGCGCTCAAGGCTTTGAATCATCGTGAAGAGTTCGGTTTCAACTTTGATCCGAGCCACCTGATTTGGCAAGGCGTTGACCCAGTTGAATTTATCCGAGCGTTCCCTGACCGCATTTATCACGTTCACATGAAAGATGCTTCCGTTACTCTTAACGGTCGCTCTGGTATTTTGACAAGCCATTTGCCGTGGGGCGATACTAGACGCGGTTGGGACTTCCGCAGCGTGGGGCGTGGTGGTGTTCGCTTTGAAGAAATAATTCGTGAACTCAATGCAATTGGATACGCTGGCCCGTTGTCTGTTGAATGGGAAGACATCGGCATGGACCGGGAAGCGGGTGCCGCAGAAGCTGCTCAGTTCTGCAAAAACGTAGACTTCACTCCGTCTGGCCGACGGTTTGACGACGCGTTTTCTGACTAGGCCCGGATGGCTCGGCTGACGAGTTTCATTTCGACAGCCATAAGCAGCCGCGTTTCGATTCAGAGCAGCAACTTGCCATGCAGGTTGCTGCTTTTTTAGTTATGGCTGAAGGTGACTGAAATCTTGAATAACGACTCCGTCACAGTGAACCGCATGCACTGGCTGAAGCTGTTTCCTGGCCTTCACCTATGGCTGGCGGTGCGGATGGCATTTCGAATTCGAATTCTAGTTCCTGCAGCCTTGGCAATGCTGGGGTCTGTGTATGGCCCAGAGGTTTCACCGGACAACTTTGAGCGAAGTTCTGAAAACCCATCCAGGCTGGTCAGGAAACTCACTGCCCAGCACCCTTCCAGCAACCTGCTGTTTGACGTGACATCAGAACTGGGGCCCGAGTCATTGAATGCCGTCGTGCCACGCCAGATTTCCGCCATCGTTTCAAACGCGGCATTTCTGATGTATTCCGGAAGCTGGAATGCCTTTCTGATACTAACCTGGAACATGCTGCTGGTTGGAGTTTTCGGAGCCGCGGTGGCTCGATCTACGGCAACCGAATTCTGCCGTGGCAGTCGAACGGGACCGCTTGCAGCCATGCGGTTCTCATTGAAACGCGTCGGTTCCCTGCTGCTTTCGGCAGGTCTGGCGATTGGGGTGGTAACTGCCGTTATTATTCCGCTGCTACTTGCTGGCTTTGTGTCTAAGGAGCCAGCCTTCTTAGGAAGCGTCGTGATGTTTTGCTGGCCGCTGCTGTTTGTAATCAGCTTGGTGGCAATCTTCGCTACTGGCGTTTTCAGTATTGGTTGGGGACTATCGATAGCAGCCATCGGGACGGACGATTGCAACGGGCCGGACGCTTTAAGCCGGGGAGTCAACTATTTCCTGTCGCACAAACTGTTGACCATTTGGTATTTGTGTCTGACGATTCTGGCCTCGCTGGCGGCAAGGCTGATTGGCTAGTTGATGCTGGGTGGGGCAACTTCGCTGTTGGCGTCAAGAATAGTCAACGTGTTTGATCGTCTGGGGCGGCCGATGGAGGACTCGTTAACGACTGCTGAACGGGTTCTGCAAAAGACGCACACTGCTCTGCAGTTTCTGCCCGAAACGCTGCAGCTCGCAGCCTTCCTGTCAGGGCTGTGTTTGATGTACGTGCTGCTTCGTGAGAAAGAAGATGCGGTGCAGCTTGGCGAAATTGACGGCGCTGCTATTAAAGTTGCAGCCCCCTAACGAAGCGGAAGCGTACGAACGAGTGACACGCATTAGCCCATCGATTCGTCATCCGTGCCGAGCGTCTGACGCAGTTTTCGGATGGCTCGAAGATAACGCATACCTGCCGCTGGAGCCGATAGTCCCAGGGCTTCAGCGACTTCGCTGTTTCCCAGATGTTCGAAGTGCCTCATCATAATCATTTCACGATCGGCTTCGTCCAGTTCATTAACGGCTTCCAGAAACCGTTGCTCCATTTCCTTCCGCACAGTTGCTGCCGCCGGAGTGAGTTCTGCGTCTTTCAAAAACGAGGCTAGGTCTGCCGTTGATTGTTCGTCGTTGCCCAGACTCGACAGCCGCTGTTCACGATCAACGCTTCTTCTCTGAGCACCGCGGTGGCGACGGTGCATGTCGATGATGCGGTCTTTAGCCAGTTGCCTTAGCCACAGGTGAAAAGGCATCGAAGGATTGCTGATGTAGTCCTCCATTCGGCGACTGGCTTCGAATAGCACGTCCTGCACAACGTCGCTGGCATCGACTCGTCGAGCAACAGCGTGGTCCAGTCGCATCTGCACCATCCGTCGGATCGCCAACCGATGTCGGTCCATCAACGCGTTGACGGCATCTGCGTCGCCGCTTTTTACGCCAGCTAGCAGTTGCAGGGTCTTATCACTTTCCGGCCACATTGTTTGCTCTCCGAGCTACACTTCGGTGCTCGTAAATCCCCTGCTGGACAGCGCCCGCCCAACCACAAATTGATAACGATTCCAATTGGTAGACACAATCGCTACCAATATCTTTACTATACGCGATTGCGGCGTTCTGGCAGGCTGATTACGCCACATTGCTGAAAACACAAGCCAACCAGGCCAGGTGCTCTGCAATCCTGCCCTAAAATCTATGATTTACCGGTTAGCAATTCGCTAAGGACTCGCCCGTCAGAAAGCTGAATCGGCCGATTCAGGCGATCTCGCAGTTCAGAATTGGATGCAACCCCCAGACTGTGCCACATTGTCGCCAGCACGTCGGCGGGGCTGGCTGGCTGAGATAGCACTTCGGCTCCGCGAGAATCACTTTGCCCAAACGTGGATCCACCGCAGATGCCGCCACCGGCCAAAACAGTGCTGTAGACGTTGGGCCAGTGATCTCGACCGTTTAGATTATTCATCTGCGGCGTTCTGCCGAATTCGCCCGTGTTCACAACTAACGTGCGTTCCAGCATGCCTCGATCTGCTAGGTCCTCGACCAACGCCGCAAAGGCCGCGTCCATTTCCGGAACGATCTGCTGGTAGCGGCCAATCAGCCCGCCATGAGTATCCCATTTCTGGTTGAACTCGTTGAAGCCGACAAACTGAACTCCGGCTTCCACAAGTCGTCTGGCCAGCAACAGTGACTGTCCAAAACGATTGCGACCATAACGGTCTCGAAGTGCATCCGGTTCTTTGCTGAGATCCAGCGCGGCGCGAATTGTGCCACTGACAACCATGTCGTAAGCAGAATTCTGCAGGTGGTTGTAGCGTTGGTTCAGTTCCGATTCCATAAGTCTGGCGGCTGTATCCAACTGTCGCATCAGCGTCAGGCGGGTTCCCATGCGTTTGCCATCGATTCCTTCAGGCATCGACAATGCCAGCGGGCGATAATCTTTATTAGACGGATCGCCTTCCACTAGAAACGGATCGTAAACACTTCCCAGAAATCCAGAAAACTGCCCCGGCATTCGATTGGATGGCCCCGGAATACTAAGCCAGTTTGGCAACGAAATGCTTCTCGGCACACTGGAGGAATCTGAACTGCCAGCGACCACGTTCTGATGCAAAGGACGAGCCGGCTTTAGGTAATTCAGGACAGCTCCAGGACCGGGAAAGTCGTCGCCATGAGCTTCTCGATCTCGGTCCTGCTGCTTATCACTGCCGGTCAAAGTGATGTATGTGCCGGCAATGTGGTTCGTGAATTTATGCGTCATCGATCGAATGACGCATAAATGTTCGCTAACCGCCGCTGACCTGGCCATCAGCTCGCCAAACTGAATGCCGGGTGTAGCTGTGGAATTCTGGCGAAACGGACCCCGTATTTCCGGAACAGCATCCGGCTTTGGATCCCATGTGTCCAACTGACTCAACCCGCCCTGCAGCATTACAAAGATGCAGTTGCGGCCCGTGGACGATTGCCAATTGGCAGCAGCAGACGAAGACGCTGCCGTTGCTGCGCCCAGCACACTAAGTCCACCGATTCGCAATAGTTCGCGGCGAGCAAGCGGATGTGCCATAACAATGTTCCTGATGCAGACCAATTGGGCGATTGGTGAAGGCGGGGGGGGGGATTGGGAAGTTTTGTGGAAACGCAGAACATAAGTTAAATAAGCGAATTTATCCGTCACAAGTCTGTTCGAATGCCGCGGCGGGTTCGTAGCTACTTCTGATAGATCGGCAGGTAATGATACTTCACAGAAAGGCTCAGGACAGCCATTGCTGTGCAGTAAACTTTACCGGCGGCGCGTTCTTCGCCGTTTTTCGCTTCCCAGGACCCACTTCCGTCCTGTTCCTTCAACAGCATTTCCTGCACGAGTTTACGAGCTGTTTCCGCATGTTCTCCGCCGCGCTGATACATTCCCTGAGCGTAATAGTAGGTACCGTACATGCAAAAGCGTTCTTTCCATTGCGGTGGATGAACCAGCAGCCAGTCCGCCGCGCCCGCTACAAGTGGCGACTCGTATTCACCGCAAACCTGCATGGCTAAAAGGCCTGCGGCGGTCATGGTAAATGTAGGGTTTCGCTGTCCTGGTTCGTAGCAAAAACCACCGGCCTTGTCACTGGGCAGTCCATTGCGATCCAGCGGCGACGAATACGAACGCTTCAAATATTCAACCGCATCGCGTATCGAGGTAGCCGGCACCTGCAGTCCATCGTTTTTTGCGGATCGCAGCGCCATCAATTGCCAGACGGACGCTGACAGATCGGAATCGTTCGAATTTGGGTTGTAACGCCAGCCTCCGCGAGCGTCCACGGACTTCTTTTCTTTTTGCGAACTAAGAATCAGGTCGATCGCTTTCTGGCAACGATCGTGCAGCAGTTGATCCTGTTCGTCAGTCGTCGACATACCCAGCATTTCCGTCAGCATCAAAGTCACGATTCCGTGACCATACATCCGGCCTTCATCCTTTTGACCGAAGTAGCCTTTGTCGTCCTGCCGGTCTTCCTGCAATACATAAGCCAGCGCTCGATTCATTGACTGACCTTCCGCGCTGGGATCTGCCGGCTGAATTCCGACGCTGGCCATGGCCATAATCGCCAGAGACGTCATCGTTGTCTGATATTTGCCCGTATGAATCGAACCGTCTTCCTTCTGCTGAGTTACCAGAAATGCAATCGCCTTGTCCGCCGCAGCATCGACTTCATCCTTCCGAAACGGCGATACCGCAACCTCCGTGGCTAAATGCGGCGGCGTATCCTGGGCAACGGCCGGCGCGCACAAGCAAAACGCGAGGCCCAGAAACGTGACATTAATCACGCGGACTACCTGCGGTTTTGACACTCCCGTTGCCGATTGCTGTGTCGGAAATTTCAGGACGCTAACGTTAGAACTGTTCACAGAATTCATCACTTGTTCCGCCTTGCCCGTTCCGCCAGAACTCGAAAATACGTTTCGACGCTTTTGCGATATTCTTCCGATACGCTTTCTTTGCGTCCTTTGGTTAGATCTTCCGCTGCCTGTTCACGTAGTTTGCCCCAGTTTTCATCTTCCTCGCGGTCAACGGGAAGCACAACAAACGAATCTGTCTGGCCTTCGTAGGCAGGAATACCTTCTGGAGGCGTACCTGTTGGATTGCTTGACAAAGCAGCCTGCTGTTGAGCCTGAGCTCGAGCCGCCGCCATTTGAGCCTGCCGGGCCTGCGCTGCCTGAGCCAGCGATTGCAGTTGAGCTGCCGAAAGCTGCTGTGAGGGAGTCTGTTGAGAGGGAGTCTGTTGTTGCGACACGGCCGCTTGAGCCTGCTGACGATCCAGTTCATCCAGTACCTGCGCCAGTTGCTGCCCCTGCGCTAGTTGTTGTGGAGTCAATGGCTGCGGAGCCCCACCGGCCGAAGGTGGTGGCGGCGGGCTTCCTTCGGCATTGACGGGTGTACTACCTGCATCTGCAGGTTGAGCTTCGCCCGGCTGTTGCCCGCTTTGGGCTTCACCGTCTGCCGGTGCCGGTGCCGGTGCCGCACCTGCCTGCTGTTCGGCCGCGCCGGCCAAAGCTGCCTGCATGGGCGTTAACACGGCCGTCAATGCTTCCGCCTGGTTTGCGATGGCCTGTTCAGATTGAGCGACAGCTTCATTTGCAGCCAATGCCGGCTGATTGTTACCTTTTGTCGGAACCTGCCCCTGTTCCGCATCCGGAGTTGCCTCCGCTGCTGCGTCCAGCTGACCTTCTGCTTTGGCGGCTTCATTGTCTGCAACCTGCTGAACGTTTTCAGATGCCTGTTGCAATGCCTTCGCTGCGGCTGCGTTTTCCAAACGCCGTTCGTGACGGGCTGCTCGAGCAACATTTTCGGACGTTTCCGTAACGTCATCCTTCACCTGCTGCTGTTGGTTTGTGGCATTGGCCAGCTGGTTCTTAGTCGGCGTTAGTTCTTTTCCAAAGTCGAAAGTTTCACCCAGTTCGGCAGCCTTTTGATTCAGCTTTTGAGCTGCCTTCATCGCTTCTTCGGCGAAAGATTCGGCCAGCTGAGCGGCTGGATTTTTGTCATTCAACGCTGGTTCCGGAACAGCATTGAGGTCGTTGCGTTCCTGACGAGCTTCGTCCTTTTCCCGTTGTGATTTCTGTTGCTCTGCCTTCGCGTTGTCCACTTTCTTCTGAGCATCCGCCTGCCGGTTTTCAGCCTGTGCAACCGCCCGCTGGCGGCCTGCATCGTCTGGCTTGCTGTTCAGGTTATTCTTTGCCTGTTGAACCTGAGTGTTCATCGTGCCCAAATTCTTTTCGGCATTCTGCACCTGAGCATTCTTAACACGTTCGTCATCTTCCATGCGGCGAACGGTGGCATCAGCGTTCTTTTTACGTTGATCGTTGAAACGCTTTCGCTGATTTTCAAGGTTCTTTTTCGCGTTCTCGCGATTCTTTTCGTCGGGGTGGATTTCTTCGTTCTTTCCTGCGGCTAATTGTTCTTTTCCGGCCTGCAAAGTTTCTGTGGCTTCATTGAGTGCCTGCTGAGCCTGCTGCAGTTTCATCGCAAGATCTGCCTGAAGTTCGCCTTCGTTAGCACTATTCGCGGCGCTGGCCGCTTCGTTCAGCTTCTGCTGAGTCTGAGCCATCTTCTGCTGAGCTTCCGGTGTCTTAGCCTGGCTGGCGGCTGAGTTTGCCTGAGCAACCAATTGGCTTGCAAGTTCAGACGCTTCTTTGCCAAGTTCTTTCAGATTGTCCGCCAGCTCTTTTTTCTTCTGCTGAAATTCTGCGTCGGATCGTTCGTTCGCTCGTTGAATTTCCTGCTCACGCTGAGCGGCATCCTGCAGTGCGTTGCGAGATTCCTGAACTGTGTTTTTAGATATTTCCGACAGCGCCTTCTGCATGGCAGGGTTGCGTTCAAGTTCAGCTTCCAGTTCCTCCAGCAGACTTTGTGAATCCCGCTGAGTCATCTCCGCCAGCTGCTCGATATTTTCGAACTGTTGATCCATTTGTCGAGCGATACCCTGTTCGCGTTCGTACTCACGAAGTTCTGTCCGACTTTCTACAACGTCCATCCCCTTTTCCAGACGATCAAAATGCTGAGCGACCTTATCTAGCGCTTGAGCTGTTTTTTCCTGCTGCTCGGCGGCCTTTGACAGTTCCTTCGCCTGCTGTTCCGGTGCATCGCTGTCATTTGCTTCCTGCAACGATTCATTCATTTGTTGAGCTGGTTGCTGAACCATAGCGATGCTGTCATCGGCATCGCGTGCTCGTTCTCGCTGTTCTTCGTCCAGCAGATTTTGTGAATTCGCGTCTTCAATCAGGGCTTCAAACAGATCGTCAAGCTGTTGATTGATTCGTTCCTGCTGATCCTGAAGAGCGGCCATCTGCGGAGCATCCTGTGCGACATCGTCCTGCGATAATTCCGGTTTGGCTGCGTCCGGATCAGTCGGTGTGTGAGACTCTTCGACGGCGTCGGCCAGTTCTGTCGTTTCCTGTTCGAGCTCACGCACCTGTGTCGCAATCTGTTCGGCCATTTCCGGGATCGTCGGGGCGTACTTTGCGATGACGGCTCGTGCTTCCGCCATCACAGGTTTCAATTCCGCGTATGCTGAGCGTGTTTTCTCCCGCAGTTCCACAAGATCCGAACCAGCTGCAATCATGGTCTCGCGAGACTGCCGACGTTGAGCAATTTTACGATTGGATTCTTGAGCTGCCGGCGACCAGCGTGATGCATCGAACTGACCGATGATCTCCTGATGCACTCCCGCACGCCGCAGAGCGTTCACGCCTTCCTCAATAGCTTTCTGGAACACATCCCATTGCCTAGGATGATCGATTCGGGACTGAAGTTCCTGCGACCCCCAGCGTTCCAGTTGTATAAGATTGGTCAGACACATTTCCGCGTTCGCCATTTCGTGCCCGGCTTCCAAAATGCGATAGGCGGGAGAAATTTCCCGGAAAGCATCGCGAGCAATATAGCTTGCAGGATCGTCCGTCCGGTGCGCATGCAGTACGGCCGTTGCGGCGCGTTGCGTTAATCCGGCGTCAGCTGCAAACTGCTGATCGGCATCGATTCTAGCCTGAGTCAGGCTGCGACGACTACGAAGCTGGTCCAGAGCAGGCAGATACTTCAGGTTCACTTCGGCGGAATATCGCCTTGCCTGCTGTGTCCATTCGGCCACCTTTGTGGAATCTTCGGCTTTGGCGGCTTCAGCAAGGCAACGACATTCTTCCTGTATAGAATCCGCCATTCGCCAAAGTGGTTCCGACAGCGTGCCAGCGCGATTTATGAAATCCCGGCGTGCCTGATTCAGGCGTTCCGCCAGTCCGCCATCCATGATGTCAATCCGCTGGCGATCATTGAGTTCGCGGTGCAGACTTTGAACTAACCGCTGCAGTTCCGGCAGCTTATCTTCCGATTCCGTAGCTTGTTCAAGTTGAGCACGTCGCTGGCTGAGCCAGTCAATTTGTTGTGTCATACCGTTTCGCATATGATCCGGCAGCCGATCATGATGCTCGTGAATCACGCGTTCGACAACCTGCATCTGGTTCAGCACAACGGTTTCCTGTCGCAGAAGTCGCGACCAGTTTTGCGTTGGGCTGCCCGCAACCAGCTTTTGCTGCTTTAGCAACGCATCAAAGTCAGCTGCAACGGCCGCTACAACGTTGTGTGAAATCAGGTATTGGTAATGGTAAGCCGCACTTTTCGCATCGTCATGAATGCGTTCAAACGTGCGTTTTAGTTCGTCCAGATCCTGCTTGATTCGATTCTGATCCACGGTGTGCGACATCGCAGCAAAAATTGCATCCGGTGCGCGACAGTGATCCTGCTGCAGGCGTGCAATCAACTGGCCGGCGAGATCCAGATCATATGCGTCCGCGCCCGGCGGCATGGCACGCGTAACTTCGTAAACGTCATTCAGTAATTGATTTGCTGCCTGGCGAAGCTTGCCGGAAAGGTCCAGCACACTGGATCGATCAAGGGATTGCAGTTCTTCGTTGCGCTGTTCTTCCGGCTTGAGATCTCGTTCAGAACGAAGTCGCTGAATAATTTCCAAAGCCGCCACTTTATGTTCTTCGGCCACTCCAGAAAAATTTGCGAACTCATCATACAAAGCCGCTTTCTTTCCCATCACAACGTGACGTTCCGGATCAAAGTCCGGAGCCGAAACCACAATCCGCAGTGGCACCGATTCGCCACGGTTGCCTTTCCGGTCGACGGCCACAAGTCGCGTGGTAATCTGGTCGCCGGTCTTCAGTTTTAATCCCAGCAGATCCCAGTTCCATTCGGAAGTCATTCGATGAGCCGCTTGGTTGCGGTCGTGAATGCCGACTTCGGCATCAGCTACAGCGATGGAAGAAGGTACGACTACATTCTGCAGCGGCACAACCACCCAGTCGCGACCATTGACTGAAATTTCCTGTTCCAGACTTACTAACGGCAGGTCGTCTTCTGCCATACCCTTCAAAGCCAGAATATCGTTGGGTGGCAGCAGCAAATTGGTTTCCTGCTGATCGACAAAGCCAGCACGAGGAATCAGGTCGGCCACAGGACGAATTTCGTAGCGAGGGCTGAAGATGTTCTCAAACCCGGTTTCCTTTGATACCAGATGTACCTTATAGATCGCGGCATCCTGCACAGGCACAGTCGCAGACCAGCGACCTTTGCTGTTAAGTGTCAGAGGAACAATAGTAACTTCCTCAGACCGTGAAACATCGATGCGCAGTTCTGCCGTTGATACTTCCTGATCAAGTTCCAGCTGAAGTTCAGCCTCAGTTCCCTGCAGTACAACAATGTCGCCGCTATCTTCAGTAACGGTCTCATCGTTAAGCCCGGAGTATTCCGGGTAGTGATAAGCTTTTTGGAAGGTAACAACCTGCGGCCGTCCTTTGGCTGTAATCGTGTGCCGTTTTGTAACAGCATCGCCAGCCAGAATTCGATACTCAACACTGTCAGCCAGCACATGCACGTTGGCTGCGAATTCCGCTTCTGTGCGAGCTCGCATAGATTGCTGCACAGCACCTTCGCGCGTGAAGGTTTCCAGAATCACTTCGTCGACACTGCCACCGGATACAGACACGACAATCGCTACGGTTTCGTCTTTAGCGATGGTCACAGAATTGGGTGTCGGCTGCAGAATCTCCACCTGAATCCGGGAAACACGGTCAATGTTGGCCCCAGGCATGACGGCTCGCGCGGCGAGGGTCCGGAACCGAGGATCCGGCAGACTCATCAAAAAAGCGACGCCAACGACAATCGCAAATGCGGCAAACAGCCATTTACCGAGTAACTTTAGTGGAAGCAGTCTGGGGACCTGAATCCTGGCCATCTGCACCGCCACCTTGCCCTGCAACAGTCCGCGAAACACGGGCGAATCGCTAACTGCTGACGGTTCGTCAGTAGCCAGTTCCACGGCAGATAGCAGGTTTTCCCGAAGTGTCGGCTCAGCGTCTTCCACATGAGTCGCCAGTTCTTCGCGACCGGGAGCGTGAATCAGCTTCCGCAGTGACGTTATCCAGACAACCCCGCCCGTAATCAGATAAGCCGCGATGCTCAGCAGCCAGCGTGCCTGATCAGTCAGCACCCAATACCAGTCAATAAGTGCCACCACAGCAATGCACAGCAAAAACGTAACGATCGCTGCGCATAGTCCGCGAGTCACCAGCATTCTAAACCGACGACGGCCAAACTGTTGCAACTTGCTGACAACTGTAGGATCGAGAATTGTTGTGCTCATCGTGTCAGTCCATGAAATTTGTCCGAACCGGCAAAACGCCATGTCCGAAATTCACCAGTCACTCAACTCAAAAAACGGTTGTGTCCGTCCGGAATAATCTATAACAACCCCACTCGCTTGCGGAGTAACCATTCCAGACTCAACAGAAACACAATGGCGGCAAACCACCAATAACTTTGCCAGATCTGCGTATCCGATTCGACAACCCGGCCACTGCTTAATGGACTCAGAAGAGTCGAAAGTCGACCAATCTGTTCCTCTCGCAGATAAACACCACCAGACGCCGTGGCCATCTGTTTCAACAGCGACTCATTGCAGGCCGTTTTTTGCAGTTCGTTGGATTCAGCTGGCAACACCACAAACTGACCTCGCGCTTTCAGAGCTTCCTGACTGAATCCGGACGCCTGAATCGATACTTCATAGTCGCCTTCAGTCATTGCTCCCGACGTGCCACGATAAATACCCGGCACATCCGGATCGGCCGTCAGGCTTGCCGTGGAAACAATCCGGCCGTCTTTCCGAACCAAGGCATCGACAGTCGCGTCGGTCGCCGGCTTTCCATCAAGTCCCATCAGGCGAATTCGGATATTTGCAGAATCGCCGTTTTTGTAGCTGACCGGTCCCGTGTCGACCGAAAGAAAGTCGTCGCTGGTTGCGAACGGTCGCGGCATCACGTATTTGGCAAGTTGATTCCAGATGCGTTGATGGTAGGTATCCGCCGCCTTATATCGCCATCGCCAGGTTTCATCCGCTGCCAGATACAGAACTCGGCCAGCACCAAATGTACGAGTCACCATCACTGGCATTGCAGAACCATCGACAATAGCTTCAACCAACACCTCTGCTCCAGGAAGAGTCTGCACGCTGTTTAAGCTGTGTGGTGGCGGCAACTCGTTCCAAAAGCGTTTGTTTGCAGGCGAATCAATCTCAAAGGCCAGAGCGGGCTCACGTGATCCCTTTTCTGTCAGTTGCAGCATTGATGGCTTTCTTGCGATAGACGCCGGCAACCATTCGACTGGCAGTAAAGATCCCAGATTCTGTTCCGATAACCGCGACAGCCGCTTTCTGTTACCGTCGACAAAGACCATGCCACCGCCTCTAACTTCCACGAAGTCGCGCATCCATGCAAATTCATGTTCTGTGAAAATCTCTGGGTCGAGTTCGCCAAACACAATCAAATCGTATTCGAACAATCCGTCGCGAGTTGCCGGAAATCTGTCATCGCCATCGCCGCGCGGTAAAGTAACTTCGTCGTTGCCAGGACCGGCGATGATCACATCGACGTCCCACTGACTGTCTCGTTCGAAGACGTTGCGCAGGTAACGAATTTCCCAGCGAGGACGCCCATCCAGAATGAGTAGTCGGTAGTTCTGAGTGATCGCGGCGAATCTCATTGTTCGCTGATTGTTGTCCGGTTCTGCTTCGCCCTGTAACGGAGCCACCGATGCCGTCATCGCCAGAGCAACCGCATTTCTTTGCACGTTGGAATCGAACTGACTGCCGATTCTCTGTACCAGTTCGTCAACACTGAATTCGAAGTCGATGCGACGCTCTCCGCTGTTTTGCGTCAGCAGTGACTGCTGCCATAGAATCTCGTCTTCGTAACGAACTTCAGCGACAAACGACTGCCCGGCCGGCATCTGATCATAAAGCATCATGGTGCCGCGTACGCGATCTTTCTGAAACACCATTTCGGGATGTTCAAGCCCAGTTACGGAAATATCCGGAGCCTGCTGAATCGCCCCCATAGAAACCGGATAGAACGCAACGCCCTGACTTCCCAGAATGCGAGCGGCCTGAAGCGGCGACGGACCCGAATTGTGCTGACCATCCGTCAGCAGCACTACAGCCGTGTTGGCTGTTGCAGCCAAGTTCAACGATTCGGCTTCACTACTGACTGCGGTTGCGGGGACATCGGATGATTCAGCAGCAGATGAGTCTCGATTCATCGCGACCTTCTGGCTGGATGAGATGCCGGTCGCCAGGTCAGATGTTGCTGCATCGGGAGAATCGAAAAACTGTTTCGGCGGTTCTGCGGCATTTAACCCGTCCCAAAGTTCCACCGCCTGCTGGTTATGCAACGCCAGAATTTCTACGTTGTGATGCTGTTTCAAATCTGCAAACAATGCGTCAGAAGTTTCCAGCAGACTGCGTTCGGCACGCCGCCAGCGAGGAGTATCATCGAACATCGCCAGAGCAGCGCGAACGGATTCGTCGCCGACGCTGACGCGTTGCTGCACTTCTGTTTCGAACGCGCGACGCAGTTGTTCTTCGATCGGAAGAATCGCTACGCAGACCAGGTTTAATTGACTGACGGCGGCGGCTAAGGATGCCTGATCTCCAGTGGTAGAAACCGCTTCCAGTGGTTGCATCAGGTTTGTAGTGAAGCTGTCAGCACTGACTGCCCCGCCGTCTGCCCCGTTGTCGGATTTTGAAGACGCGGCAAACGCAGGCGATGAACGCGTTGTTTTCAAAATCGTCAGCAGGGCTTCTCGCAGTCGAGCAACGTCTGCCGCAGACAAACTATCTTGCTGTAATTCTGCCAAAGTGCGAAGACGAGCGTCGGAGAGATCGTTCGCGAGATCCAGCGGGCTGGCATCAACGACGCCGTTTTCCAGCCAACCCTGTTGCTCGGCAATTAACAGTTTCCTACCGTCTGAAAGGTGACGGTCCAGCAGTCCCATGCTTTGAGAAGCATCAACATAGATTTTTACGTTGCCAAGTTCCCCAATTACCTTTCGATGATGCAGTACGGGCTGTGTCAGCACCAGCACTCCCAACACAAAAGCAAGTGACCTCAGTAACGGCAACATCCACCGCAGACGAGGCGATAGGTCAAAGCTCTCACGCCGGTAATATCGCCAGCACATCACACCGACCAGAAACGCCAGAAGCAATCCCGCCCATAACGGAAGGTCGCCGACAAATTGTAGCTTTGTCATGATCGCACCCCCGAAAAACGCTGTTGCAGAACCAATTCCAGAAACATAAACACCAACAGCGTCATCAGAACGTATTTCCACACTTCGCGGCCATGACGTCGCAACCTATCCTGTTCCAGATACTCGGCCGGCGACGCCACAATTCTGGCACTCATGTTCTCGGCCAGGCCGGTCAGTTTCGGTTCGTCAAGCACGGATAAATCAGATTCCGCTCGAGAAGTGGATGCCACAAAATGCATCGAATCAGCGTCAGGGCTGGTCATGGTATAGACGCCCGGACGCCGCGTTGCATCGAACTTTGCCATCAGCATGCTGCCTTGTTGTACAAGCCGGACACCACGCCGGCCGCCTTCCGGGGTCACGATGGAAAGTGTCATCAGACTGGCCGCGGAATTGACGGAATCACCATCGGATAACGCCGTTCCAGTTCCACCTTTGACTCCATCGACGCTGTTGATCGGAAACATGGCGACTGCAGATTCGCCCGTCCGGATATTGCGCGGTGGCGTCAACTGCGTGGCCATGGTGGTGACTACCTGTTGCATGAAAGGAACAAACAGAGGTCTCATTGGCAGATCGGACCAGTCTGCATCGCATGACGTTGCCAGAAGGACAACGACGCCATCGCCGTATGACTTTTCAACCAGCAGCGGATCGCCGTTATCAAGGCGTGCCATAACAATGGGCAGATGTTTAACTCGTGAAACATCTGCAGCATCGTCCGTTTGGCTGCTTAAGGAAGTCAGGATCATCGATCGATCTTCCGGTAGCTTCAGTTCATACCACTGCCGAATTTCAGCCGTTGAAAGATCGCCGTTCGCCGATTCGTTGAAGAACTGCAAAGCAGGATGATCAAAGTGCTGAGCGACAATTCGCGCACTCTTTCCGTTGTCGTCAATCCTGCCTCGAGGAACGCCAAATTCTGCGGGAAGAAATCCGTCTCCGGCAAACAACTGTTCGTTGTACCAGGTCGCATCAATGCGATTACCGGCAGTCAACAATAAAGCGCCACCGTCACGAACATAGTGCCGCAGAGATTCCAGCTGACTGTCCGAAAGACGCGGAACGTTGGCCAGAACGATGACTCGAAAACCTGCCAGTTTGTCGGCGGTCAGTTTGTCGGCGGTCACGGTCTGAGTCTGCACAAGATCGGAAAGTTTAAGCCGTCCAAAGCTGTATGGAGTCAGGGCCACCGACAGAAAATCTGTTTCGCCTGCTAACGGTTGTGAACTGGGATCGCCGTCAACCAGCAGAACGTTGATCTGATCCCAGATCGTGACTGCTGCGGCGAAGTGATTGTCCGATTCCAATGGATCATTAACAACTACTTCAACTTCAATAACATGTGATCCCGGCTGCTCAAAGCTGCATGGAAACAATGTCTGCGTCACACTGCTTGCGGACAACGCCACCTGCGAAACTGAGTACTCTTTACCGTCGATCTTCAAAATAACGCGAGCGTTTTCCGCAGATGCCTGCCCGTAATTTCTCAGGTTCGCTCGGACAGCCAACTGCTGTCCGACACCGAGCGGACGATTCGAAAATTCAACCGATTCAATGGCAACGTTGCCGGCAACTTCGTCACCGACCTGCAATAGAGTCAGCTCCGGCTTAACAGACATCGCGTCCACCTGCTGGCGGATGGCGTCTGCTGCGTTGGTGGCACCGGTCCAGTCAGCCGGCTGAAAGTCACTAATGACGACCAGCTCGCGGCGAACATGAGACATGCCCGACAGCATGGTCAGTCCTGCGTCCAGCGACTGCTGCATATCGCTTGCCCCATATCCGGCTTGAATGGTTCGCAGACGTCGCACAACAGCGGCGGAATCAAAAACCGGTTCGTCAAAGATCGGCGTCGGACTGCCTCCGGTTTGAATCACGGCCACTTCCGATCCTCGACCAGTCGCTCCAACAATCGCACAGGCTGCGTCAATGGCTTCCTGAAACCGTTGCACGCCAGCCCTGTTTGCGTCCATGGAATAGCTTGTGTCCAGCAGAATCACCAGCGACACGGGAGCATCCCCTGTCAGCATTTGAGCGCCCGTAAGAATAGGTCGAGCAAGGCAGAATGCCAGCAACGCAGGAATCGCGCAACGCACCAGTAACAGAATCAGCTGTTCGATTCGAAAACGCTTGTGATTAACTTTAACGACAGATTCCAGCAAGTGCATGGCACCCCATTCGACCTGTCTAAACTTACTTCGATTCAGAATGTGCAGCATAAGCGGAATAGAAAACGCCAGAGCGCCCCATGCCAGTAAAGGGTTGCCGAAGGTCATCGTGATTTCCTCCGCAGCCCCAGATAAGCTGCCAACGCGTCTGAATACGGCTGGTCAGTTGACATCGGCACAAGATTGATCCGATGACGGCTGCAGCCAGACGTCAGTTTTTCGCGAAACACAGCCAGCTTTTCCAGATACGCACGGCGAATCTGAGCGGGGTCAACCAGATGCTGCCTGTTCGCGGTTTCCAGCGACGAAAACTGAGTCCACTGACGAAACGGAAAGTCCAATTCGTCTGGATCCCAGATCTGAAAGATCATCATTTCATGGCGTGAATGGCGAAAATGAGCCAACGCCTTCAGCAAATGATCCACGTCTCCGAACAGGTCAGATATCACAATCACCAGGCCTCGCCGCTGAATTTTGCTAACCATTTCGTGAAACACGTCGCCCAGGTCTGTTTCGTGTTCTGGTTTCGTTTTGCCCAGCTGATTGATGATCGCCTGTAGATGCTTCGGCCGAGCTCGTGGAGGAATATAGTCTCTCACCTTGGTATCAAACGTCACCAGGCCGACACTATCCTGTTGCTGCAGCAGCATGTACGCCAGACAGGCGGCCGTTCGCACAGCGTACTGGTGCTTTGTTAAACCATTGCTGCGTGTACCCGAATACGCCATTGAACCACTGGAATCCAGCAGAATGGTGGCTCGCAGATTCGTTTCTTCTTCGTACTCACGAATAAACAGGCGGTCGGTTTTTCCGTACAGCTTCCAGTCGATATTGCGAATTTCGTCGCCGGGCACATACTGACGGTGCTCTTTAAATTCTACGCTGAAGCCCTTGTGTGGCGATCGGTGCAGGCCCGTGCAGAACCCTTCAACCACCTGCTTGGCCAATACCTGCAGGTTGACGAATTTGCCGATGTCGCGTGCTGAAAGTACGTCAGAAACGTGAGGCATAAGAAAAATGCAAATCAGGAAATGTGATGGACGGTGCCTGAACGAAGCGAGCGATAGTCTTCATCGGGGCAACAAGACAATATTCTTCGAGACCGTCAACACAAATCGACGTACGATTCTTTGTCTCGGGCCCGAATAAAATCGACGCCTACAACAGTTGCTTCGAAGCGGCCGGTACTTCTTTCAACAACCTGGTGATCAGGTCGTCGACACTGACACCTTCCGCTTCGGCGTTGAATGTTGGAACGATGCGGTGCCGCAGGACGGGATAGACCAAAGCTACGATATCGTCGCGTGTGACGTGATGCCGTCCCTGCATAATGGCACGAGCCTTTGCCGCCAGTACAATTTGCTGACACGCTCGCGGGCCCGGACCCCAGTCGATCATTTCTCGAACCCACATTGCGGACCCGGCGTCCTTTGGTCGAGCAGAACGCACAAGATCCAGCACGAACATTTTGACGTGTTCCGGCAGAGGTACCAATCGAACGGTTTCCTGACATTCGATGATTTCCAGACCGGACACGACAGATTCGATTTTCGCGGTCATCGTTGACGTTGTCCGGTCTATGATCTCGCTTTCCTGATCACGACTCGGATAATCCACGACCACGTTAAACAAAAAGCGGTCGCGCTGAGCTTCCGGCAGAGGATACGTGCCTTCCTGTTCAATCGGATTCTGAGTTGCCAGAACAAAAAACGGTTCATCCAAGCGGTAAGTCGTGCCGCCGACCGTGACTTCATGTTCCTGCATTGCTTCCAGCAACGCCGCCTGAGTCTTCGGAGGAGTACGATTGATTTCGTCGGCCAGCAGCATCTGCGTAAAGATGGGACCCTTTTCGAACACAAGATCGCGATGACCGGTCTGCCGATTTTCCTGAATAATGTCTGTCCCCGTAATGTCGGCGGGCATCAGGTCAGGAGTAAACTGAATGCGCTGGAAAGACAGGTTCATTGTTTCCGCAAGCGAACGCACCATCAGCGTTTTAGCTAGCCCCGGAACGCCTTCCAACAGGCAATGTCCACGAGCCAAAATGGCGATCAGCAGTTGTTCGACAACTTCGTCCTGGCCAACGACAACTTTGCCAACCTGTTCACGAATCTTTCGACACGCTTCCACAAGTCTTGCCGCGCGTTCCTGGTGGTCGGCTGAGGCCGAAACATGTCCGTCGGTCATTGACAGAACCTCGATCTATGTGGTGGTAGGAATATGGTGTTATTTTAAAATAGATGCCCGATAGGGCCTTTAGGCGAGAATCTAAGGTTAACACAGCGTTGAGCAGTTGTCCTGCGAATACGCTGTGTTTGAACAAGATGCGACGCTCAACGCAGCCATCGAAGCACACGTAACGTCAGTGTGCAACAAAAGTGGTAGACGAATTCTGTTGTGTTACGTACATTATTTTAAAAATACTGGTACCACGCCCAACAGAGACGGCAGCTTCGCCTGTCAAACTCACCACCGAAGCAACGTTCTCGCCAACAGGAAGTAAGTACTTTGTCTGTAGCTCACACTTTTGTTTAACGCGGTCGGCTTTGGCTGCAAATCAAGAGTACACGGTCCACCGCAACTGACCGCGGAATCTGCCGAAAAACAATTAACGTCACTAAGGCGGTTGCAGAGTTTTGTCAGGTGGCACTTATTCTGCGAATCGACACAGCTTCGCTTTTGCTGAAATGTGAGGTTTTGGAAAAACCTGCTTGACGGAACGAACGTAAATGCCACCGCTAATTGTTACGGATTCGTCGTACAGATTTATCCCGCCTCATGAAGGCAATCTCTGGCCGCGTATTTTGGCACGATTCGCGACGCCGATGATTCGCAGACGATATGGAATCACGGAAATTGAAATCCGTGGTCAGGAGACTCTTGCTGAACTTATTCGGGGCGGTCACGGAGTTCTGTTTGCTCCTAAGCACTGCCGCACGTCAGATGCGATGCCGTTGCAGAGTTTGTCGAAGTCACTTAAGCAGCCATTGTTCGTGATGGCGAGTTCTCATTTGTTCCGCAGCAACCGCCTGAATCGCTGGGTGCTGCGACATATTGGTGCATTTAGCGTTTACCGCGAAGGTGTTGACCGACAGGCTGTTGAGGCCGCGATTGATATTCTGGCGAAAGGCAGGCGACCGCTGGACGCCATCGCCTTCGGGGGCTGCGCATTATTCTACTACTTTGCTGGTGAATGGGCCGCGCAAAGCTAGAACCTGTTTCTTGGGATTCTGCTTGGCGTTGCTGTCTGTTCTATCGTTACGACGCTTCTGTTTACGCTGGGCGAAGCAGGAATCGCAGAACAGAAAAAATCAACCGCTTAAACTAATACAGAAGCAAGACCTGCTCTCAGTATATCGACGGCCGGATAATATTTTTGAACTACCGAAGTTAGGCGGCTTAGAGCAATTCACGCGCTCACAATTGCAACGGAAGGCGTTTCAGTAACGGCGAACGCGCGATGAATCCGGCGCCATGGCACCGCACAACCGGATGGTCCGTCACCACCGGGCAACCACGTTGCTGTGTGATCGCGGAGTCAAAGCCGCCGGCAGCAGCGACCGAAAACTCGTCAATACTCAACATAACAACGCGTTGACAGCAATGTCAGCGTCGCAGAAATTTGCTGGCCTGGTCAGGTGCGATCGTGTTGAAGACTCGATCGATTAATCTTCGAGGTTAAACTTTGGAGCCGTAAATTCGTCGTTGTCCTTGTCGTCATCGCCGATTTCAGCCTGCGGGCGATTGGCGGACGATGATGAATTACTGCCCGAGTACTTGATCTTCTTGTCCGCGTCACTGGACGCCGAACGGATTTCATCTTGGAAGCCGGTCATGCCTTTTTTGAACTCAGAAAATCCTTTGCCAAGGTTTCGAGCAACTTCGGGCAAACGTTTACCAAACAACAAAAGCGCAATTACTCCAACCACAAGCATTTCCTGCGGCCCGGGACTGAAGCCGAAGCCGAGTGTCTTGACTGAATGAAGAAGTTGGTGAGTTGTGTCAGCAGTGAACATGGGTTTGTCTTCAGAATAAGTAGCTGGTGAACTCATTCGCAAAAGCAGGTGGAAGCGTTGAACGTCTGGCTATTCAACTTTATCCGGGTCGTTGTTGTCTTCTTCACCTTCTTTGATGCCCTTCTTGAACGAAGAAAAACTCTGCCCAAGAGACTTAGCAGCCCCGGGAAGGCGATTGCCGAATAGCACCAGCACAATGACGGCGATGATCGTTAGTTCCATTGGACCGCCAAAGCCGATTGCGAGTGTGTTTGACGATGTACAGGCAGACAGAATGTCCAACATTGCTTCAACTCCAGTTATTGATCTGAGGCACTAGATTAACGCGCCGTCGACCGAATTGTATCGCCGGAAATCCTGCTTTCTTTCGCAGAATTGGCGGTTTGGTGGGATGTGTTCACACCAAAGCCGTCTGAGCCCCAGCACGACAATGGTTTATCAGCATCTGCAATGATTCTATCGCTGAAGGACGCGGAATCAATGTCCGCGCCAATAACGCTGCAATGCGCGGTCGGATTTCCTGCCGCTGAAACCGTTTGGGCTGTTAATGGCGATACTTTGGGGGAAAACGGCTTGGTACGAAAACTCGGCCAGCCTATGGTTGGCACACTTTTCAACGCCAGTTAATCGCTAATTTGTTCCAGGACAGGCCCTGAAAGCTGCTGAACGCTTCGAAGCCATTGTCGGGAATGTCAAGAGTTACGCTTTCAACCACTCACCACCGCCGGCTTCCCGCGCCGCAATGTTCGGGGCCTGGTGGGCGAATATCGCGATGCCAATTTCGTCAGCACGCAACCTGAAAAACCTCTATCTGCGTTATGGCTTTCGAGCACCAGTATCGATATAGCCGCTGACCAGAATTTTCAGCTTGCCGCTGCAGCGAGTACCATTCGGAACATTGACCTTGAGAAACACTTTGCCTGACTTCTTGGGCGTATGTTCCAGTGCAGCCATCACAGGAAACGGCTTGCCGGGTTTTCCGTCCACGACAATTGTGGCCAACAAACATCCCAATGGTGCTCCGGAAACGTAATCTTTGGATTCTTCGTCAGGTGCGAGTCCCGTTACGCCAACTGTCGCAATAAACGTCATTTTGTACTCACCACCAGCTGCAATTCGGAAAGGACGACCTTCTATAACGTCGCCGATTGCTTCCCATGTTTTGTTAGTGTCCAGTTCCAATGCATTCGAATTTTCCTGCATCAATTCTTCGCCCATCGAATCGATATGGTCGGACAAGCCTTCCAGCTTCGGATTCAACTGCTTCAGTCGTTGCAGCATCTCCATTGCCTTTTCTCTATTGCCCTGTTTATAGAACTCCTGAGCGACCTCTTTATATTCATCAATAAGTGACGATTCCGCTTTCTCAAGACGCACTTCCAACGCTTTTTCGGAGGGTGCGTCTTCATTACGTTTACGAGTCGTCTGAGCATTTGTCACCGAATGCATTATCAAACAGCAAGTGCTGACGACGACGGTTGCTCTACAAAAGTCTATGAGTAGTCTCATCAAAAGTCTCCGCTACTGGGCTGCGTCAGGCACAGTCTAACAGGCATACTGGGTCGGATGGTTTGGCTATTGGCCAATCGTGACGCATTAAGGAACGGAAAACATGCGTCGTCTTACACCCGAATTCTGCGGTTTTCTGCATGTTTCCGGAAGCGTTTCTGTCAACTCGAAGCCGGATTCGGCAAACGTTCATTGCATTCTGTCGGTCTGTGATGATGTTCCGGCCTACAGAGACGCCATTTGAAAGGTCAGACTCGCCGCAGCGACCAAGTCGAATTAGCTGTTCAAGCTGCACTTTAAGACGTAGCTGTAGCAGCGGAAAGACAAACAACCACTGCGTGGCAATACGGAGTTCGTAACACAAGATTCGCAGGCCTGGCCGCAACGCGTGATCCTGATCGTATAATATTGCACGTGCGTTTTCCGCCGTATGCTAATCAATCGCGTGCGGTACTGCGGCAGGTCGAGGTTGATGTTGAAAGACGCGCCGCCTGCTATTTCGCCGTTGACGATGCTGTTTCAGAACTTATTCGCCACCGGGATTTGTTCAACATCCTGAATTAGATTGCATTTTCTGATATCGTCGTCGCCTATCCGGTTTCCCTAAATGCAGATTCGGGAGTTGAGCGTTGATTCAGGACGAACTTCAGAATTTAATTCTTGCTCGGCACAAACTCATCAGCCTGGACAGCACCGATGAAGCCGTCGAGTTGCAGGCGATTATGGAGGTCGGGCGGAACATAGAACGCAACGTTCTGGACTGGACACTAACCAGAGGCATTCGCGTTTTTAGTTCAGTAATCGCTGAACCGGCTTCCGTCGGCGGCACAGATAAACCGGAACTCGCCCTGCAATATCTGTTGCGTAATCGTCGTCCTTCGATCGCCGTTTTGCGTGGACTCGCGCCGTTTACAAACCAACCTGTCTTTCGTCGTCTGATCAAAGACTTTCTGGAACAGGCCGACGGAAACCGTGAATGCCTGCTATTGATGGATGATGAAACGCTGCATCCGAAAGTACGGCGACTTGCGGTCCCGTGGCGCCCCGGACTTCCCGGGAAAGACGAACTTGCGAAACTTGTGAAAGACGTTTATCGCGAGCTAAAGCGGCAGTCATCAACCCCGCTTGTTTCTGAACTTCGAAATGCCGAATTTGAACAACTGGTTTTGAACCTCCGCGGATTAACGCGATCGGAAGCTGTGCAAGTAATCGAATCGGTTATTCTGGACGACAGTAAACTGACTTCATCAGATCTGCAGGGAGTGATTGAAGCCAAACGTCGACTGCTGGAATCATCGGGCGCTTTGGAATCCATAGCAATTGATTTTAAAATCAGTGAAGTAGGCGGGCTGCGCGGACTCAAGAAATGGCTTTCCGAACGAAGCGGTGGTTTCACCGATCGGGCTCGCGAATTCGGCATCGATCCTCCGCGAGGCGTGTTAATGTTGGGCGTTCCAGGCTGCGGAAAAAGCCTTTGTGCTAAAGCCGTAGCCGCCGACTGGGGCATGCCGCTGCTGCGACTCGACCCGGGAGTGCTTTACCAGAAATTTGTAGGCGAAAGCGAAAACCAGTTGCGCCGGGCCATTCAGCAGGCCGAAGCCATGGCGCCTGTTGTGCTGTGGATTGATGAGATTGAAAAGGCCTTTGCCTCGGCTTCCAGTTCTTCCGCGGATGGCGGGCTGTCTCAACGCATGTTCGGCACGTTGTTGTCATGGATGCAGGATCACCGCGAACCAATTTTTATGGTCGCAACCGCCAATGATATTTCGTCTCTACCTCCGGAACTAATGCGGAAAGGGCGTTTTGACGAAGTCTTCTTCATCGACCTGCCTTCGGTCGAAGCACGCCGACAGATTTTTGAAATTCACCTGACACGGAAGAAGCGAGATCCATCGAAATTCCGAGTTGATGAATTGGCGGATGCTGCGAAAGATCTGACTGGTTCAGAAATCCAGGCGGTCATTATGTCGGGATTGTTTCACGCGTATTCCGCGGGCCGCGAACTTCAAACAGAAGATTTATTGAAAGCCATCCGTGAAACGAACCCACTGGCCAGCCTGATGCAGGAAAAGATTGACCGCCTGCGTCACTGGGCGGTCAGTCGCTGCGTTACCGCCGATTAGTTCTGCGACTTGCGAGTAAGACTTATGCGTTTACGCTGTTCGTCAACTTCCATCACGGTCACCTTAACAATATCGCCGACGCTGACTTCCTGAGTCGGGTCTTTGACAAAGTGGTCAGCCAGTTGTGATATGTGAATCAGCCCGTCCTGATGCACGCCGATGTCAACAAACGCTCCAAAATGAGTCACGTTAGTGACCACTCCTTCCAGACGCATTCCGGGAACAAGGTCGCTGACTTCCTGAACGCTTTCATCGAACCGAACGGCTTTGAATTCCGAACGTGGGTCTCGCCCGGGACTCGCAAGTTCACCCAGAATATCACGCACCGTGAATTCGCCAGCGTCGTCTGCAACAAAGTCTTTAGCAGACAGCCCCGATAGCAACGCGCGATTTCCTACCAGCTGCTTCAATGGCACACTTAACTGCCTGGAAATGCGGGAAACAACCGAGTAGCTTTCCGGATGGACGGCCGAATTATCCAGCGGCTCAACCCCATCGCGAATTCGCAGAAAGCCAGCTGATTGCTCAAACGCCTTCGCACCAAGCTTTGGCACCTTCAGCAGTTCTTTACGGTTCTGAAAACGTCCTTTTTCATCCCGATACTTCACAATATTCTGGGCCACCGTTTTGCCAATTCCCGCCACATAAGACAGCAGTGACGCACTAGCCATATTGACGTCCACGCCGATGGAATTCACGCAGGATTCCACTTCGCGATCCAGCGATTGCTTCAGTTGAGTTTGATTCACATCATGCTGATACTGACCAACTCCAACGGCACGCGGATCTAGCTTGACCAGTTCAGCCAGTGGATCCTGCAGCCGATGAGCGATGCTGATGGCTCCGCGAATTGTCAGATCCAGGTCTGGATATTCGGCCGACGCAAGTTCGCTGGCCGAGTAAATCGATGCTCCCGATTCGCTTACAACCACCTTTGTGATGTTCAGCCCATGATCTTTGATCAGTGCGGCCACAAACGCATCGGTTTCTCGCGATGCGGTGCCATTGCCGATAGCGACAAATTTCACTTCATACTGCTGAATCAATTTCAAAACAGCACTGGCCGCGCCCGCCGTATCGCTGCGAGGCGGCGTTGGGAAAATTGTCGTGTACTGCAGAAATCGGCCCGTCTCGTCAACAACGGCCACCTTGCAACCGGTGCGGAAACCAGGGTCGATGCCCATGGTAACATGCGGCCCTGCAGGAGGGGCCAATAGAAGTTCGCGCATGTTGCTGGCGAACACTCCGATCGCTTCTTCGTCGGCTCGCTGCTTCAACTGTTGCATCATGGCTGACTCGGCAGCGGGTTGCAGCAATCGCTTGTAGCAGTCTTCAACTGTCGTCTTCAAAGCACTCGCGAACGCAAACTGCGGATTGCGAATCAAACGCTGTACCAGCCGCGGCACCACGTATTCTTCATCCGGATCGACCGCCAGTCGCAGAAAACCTTCCGCCTCTCCGCGTTTCATCGCCAAAAAGCGGTGTGATGGAATTCGGTCGACACGTTCTTCGTGTTCAAAATAGGATTCAAACTTTTCTCCGCCTTCTTTCTTGCCGCGTTTGACGGCGGAGACAAAGCGTCCTCGTTGAGCACGTTCGTGCATCCATTGACGAAGTTCCGTGTTTTCAGCCCATGTTTCTGCCACGATGTCGCACGCACCGGCCAGAGCGGCCTCAGCAGTAGCAACGTCTTTATCGGGCTTTACAAATCGTTGCAGAATCTTATCCGTAGCTTCGCTCAGGTCTCGCTGGTTCAACAGCAGATCAGCCAGCGGTTGCAGGCCGCGTTCTCGAGCCGCCGTTGCTCGAGTTTTTCGTTTGGGTTTGTACGGCAAATAAATATCTTCGAGCAACTGCTTGTCATCGCAGTTCAGGATACTTAACTTCAGTTCGGGCGTTAGCAGCCCCTGTTCATCAATAGTCTTCAAAACTGTTTTTTTGCGGTCGGCAAGCTCGCGAGCCTTCGCCAAAGCATCCTCAATGGCCCGCAGCTGAATTTCGTCCAGCCCTTCTGTGATCTCTTTACGATAACGAGCGATAAACGGCAGAGTGTTCCCGTCATCCAGCAGCTGAATTGTCCGTTCGACCTGCCGAGGCGCAACGTTTATCGACACGGCGATAGCTGCCGCAACCTGTTTAACGTCGAAGAGTTCCAGTTCCACTGAGCAGTGTCCAAAAAATGAGTATCACATTGAGTTGCGGGACTGCTTCTTAAAAACACGTGCCTGCTGCCGCTGCCAGGCACTATCAACCCCACACACTTTCTTAACCAACAATGGTTTAACCAAGTCGGTGTCTGTGTGGAGTACGACAAAACGTTTGAAGCAATTGGTGAAGGTGTACGCCTTCGTCCACGGAAGCCTGTTCTGAAAACTGTGGCACATTGTCATCGTAAGGTGCCGGGCAATATTATCACAGCAAATTGCATTCGCAAGAACAGGCGCCTTCCTGGAAGGCACGTAACTCACAGTTCTGCGAGTTCTTCACGGCTCGTTTATGCCAGCGAGCTTCCGCCAACCAGCGAGATATCGCTTAGTCAATAATCTTACTGATCGGGTATTCAACAATGCCTTTAGCGCCCGCTTGTTTTAGCTGCGGCACGGCGCTTCTCACAACGCTTTCTTCGACGATTGTGTTGACGGCCACCCAATCCGGATCGGACAGATGAGACACGGTTGGAGTCTGCAATGCTGGCAAAATGCTAACAACATCGTCCAGTTTATCGCGATGCACGTTCATCATCAGACCGACTTTGCCTTCGGCCGCCAGACAGGATTGCAGCATCAGCGCAATGTTGTCGACCTTATTTCTTACCCATTCGTCTTTATAACTCACGGGATTGGCAATGAACCGAGTTGTGCTTTGAAGCACCTCATCCAGAATGCGCAGATTGTTAGCGCGAAGTGAACTTCCCGTTTCGGTGACTTCTACGATTGCGTCGGCCAGTTTCGGCGGCTTAACCTCGGTTGCTCCCCAGGAAAATTCAACTTCAGCGGTCACGCCATGCTTTGCCAGGTACGTCGTTGTCAGCCCCACAGCTTCCGTCGCAATTCGTTTCCCCTGTAGTTCCTTTACGCTTTTGATTGGCGAATCATTAGGAACGCACAGGACCCAGCGAACAGGGCCGCGACTGACTTTTGAAAACACAAGTTCGCACACTTCGTGAACGTTGGCGTTGGTCTCGACAACCCAATCGTGCCCCGTAATGCCGGCATCCAGAATGCCGTTCGATACGTACCGAGCCATTTCCTGAGCTCGAATCAGCATGCACTCAATTTCCACATCGTCGACGCTGGGGAAATAAGAGCGAGAAGAAAACTTAATGTTGTATCCAGCTCGTCTGAAAAGTTCTGCTGTCGCTTCCTGAAGACTGCCCGCAGGGATGCCAAGTTTAAGTATTCGTCCAGACATAAGATCAATGTTCTGCTGTTAAGCCAAGTGGGAAAGATGGTCGTCAATAATCAGCGCCGAATGGCTCGCTTCGGGAAGAACTGCTTCTGTTTGACGGGATAATTTGTCTGACCGCAGCGAAGTGTAACGACAACACTGTTGTATGTTCTCGGGTGACCGGCCTGGTTCTGACCGGCCTACTTCTTGTAGACTTCGGCGGGATCAAATACTCTTTCACCTTCGATCGCCACGTCTCGTGTGACCGGGTCGACTTTACGAAAGAAACAACTGCGATAGCCAGCATGACAGGCCGCCCCGCCAATTTGATTCACTTTCACCAATAGAGTGTCTGCATCGCAATCAAAGTACAGTGCTTTTAGCTCTTGTACATTGCCGCTTTCTTCTCCCTTACGCCACAGCTTCTGACGACTACGGCTAAAATAGACCACTCGACCAGTCTTCAGAGTTTCTTCGTAAGCTTCCTCATTCATCCAGGCCATCATCAGAACATCACCTGATTCGGCGTCCTGAGCAATCGCTGGGATAAGGTCTGTTTTGGAAAAATCCGGAGCTACCTGAGTACCCATTTCTGCCTTCTTCGCTTTTTTGTTGTCGTTGCCCAAAGTTAACCGCGACAACCGCACTTTTGACCGCTAAAAAAGAACGTAACCCATTGCCTTCAATAAGGTTGTAACAAAACTGCAACTCGCAAAGGTTCGCTAAGATTGTCTGACGCAAAGATTATCACCCTTTCGGACAATCCTCCACCGCCATCACCGATCCTGTCCAGGATTCCTCAAAGCCACAATTGCCGGCAGTTTAGTTGAATTGTCTCTTTGAATCGGAAAACCCCACCCCAGTGTCCTAAGTTCAATGCAGGGAAGTGAGCACAATCGCTCAGAGTGAGGATTGCCTTGCTAATTCAGTTCTCTATCATTCCGACCCGTGGCGTCACGATTTCGTTTTCGATTTCCGGACGCGATGTATTAAAAAACACTTCGACTCTGTGAGAAATTGAGAGTTTCGAGAGAATGGCTGAACAAAAGGCAACAAACGTAACGTGGCATGGACACCACGTTACCAGCGAAGAACGGCAGAAGCTGAATGGCCACAAGGGAACAGTTCTTTGGTTCACAGGATTGAGCGGATGTGGCAAAAGCACTATCGCAAATTCAGTTGATCGACTGCTGCATGATCGCGGCATTCATACCTACGTTCTGGACGGCGACAATATTCGCATGGGGCTGAACAGGAATCTGAGCTTCTCGCCGGAAGATCGTACCGAAAACATTCGCCGCATCGGTGAAGTATCAAAGTTGTTCTGCGATGCCGGCGTGATTGTCCTGTCCGCGTTTATCTCGCCATACAAAGCGGATAGAAAGCAGGTTCGTGAAATCATGGCTGACGGGCAGTTTCAGGAAGTTCTGGTCAACGCTACACTGGAAACCTGCGAAGCTCGCGATCCAAAGGGTCTGTACAAGAAAGCTCGTGCCGGCGAAATTAAAGGTTTCACTGGCATCGACGCTCCTTACGAAGCTCCTGATGCTGCAGAAATTGTTCTGGATTCAGACAACAAGGGAATCGAAGATCTGGCGAACCAAGTGGTTAGTTATCTTGAATCAAACGGCTACCTGGGCACATAATTTAGTGAATTGAGGCGAGGCACCAGGTGCCTCGCTTTTTATGTATTGCTGTGATTTTGGTCACACAACACTCGTGGAAGCCTGAGTCTAAACCTTCTTGATACCGGCATTGGATGGAAGTCTGTTCCGGTTCTGGTCAGTCAGGCATGGATGTCGATTGGCCAATAAAAAATCTCCTCTGTTTCTGCTGGGAAAGGATTTCCATCAGAACGAAGCTGAAGTTCTTAGAAAAGGACGCAGATGACAGTTGTTTCAATGACAACGTTTCTGGTCATGACTCTCGTTTCCATGGATATGGGGGTCAAGACGGATTCTTCAGAAGTCACTCGTGAGGCCAACGTTTCCGGCCCGGACTTACCGCACTACTGGCTGTCTTCCTACGAAGACGCAAAACAAATTGCAGCACGGAACAAACTGCCCCTGTTGTTGCACTTCGACGCCACTTGGTGCGGAGCGTGCCGCCGGATGGATCAGGACGTACTGAACAAAGATTCCGTGACGTCGTTGCTCGGTGCACATGTAATTGGTGTCAAAATTGATGCTGATCAATACAAGAACCTGATATCAGAATTTGGCATCTCGACGTTGCCGACAGAAGTGGTCATCAATGCCGATGGTACTCCGGGCGGTCGCTTCGTTGGCGCCACATCGCTGAGTTCCTATGTGTCGCGAATCAATGGTATCAGCAGCTACAACACTCAGGCGATCGCTGATTCCCAAACCGCTACTAAAGAAACGGATTCGAAAGAAGCCGCACGCAATGTTCGTTCCTGCCTAATAGTGAAGCATGATGGCAAAATGGTTGGCGTCGGTGGTTTTTCCCCCGTTGCTCTCACAGATGCTCGTCACTGGATCAAAGGCAGCAGCGACTTTGTTGCTTCACACGAAGGCGTGGATTACTTTCTGCAATCTGCCGACGAGTTGACAAAATTTAACGGTAACCCAAATCGCTACATTCCCAAAATGCACGGCTGCGATCTGGTTGAGCTGTATCAGGAAAATCGAGCAACGGCGGGCGCCATCGAATACGGTGCGTTTTACAAAGGTCAGGTCTTCTTCTTCGCAAGCCTGGAAAACCGCAGTCGATTCGAAACTAACCCAACCTGGTACATGGGCGTGATGACCGATTCCAGAACGGCAAACGATGAAATGTTTCCGTTTTTGACTCGTGATATGGCTGACAACTAATATCGACCGCCTGATTGACTCGATCGAGAACTACCGGTTGAATCCTGTGGTTGCCAATCAGTATTTAATGTAAGAAACAGAATATACTCCACAGCGTTCGTCTTTCGACGGACGCTGTTTGCATTTGTCGCCTATGGCCTGCCAAGGTGTTTTTCTGATCAGGATTAAGCCGAGGTTCGCTGAATAATTTCCTGCGGATCAATGGCGCGGTGTTCTTTGGCGGATAGGTAAGCAGCGTCAACAAGTGCCATGGTCATGAGATTGTCCTGGCCATTGCCCAGCGGCGCGGCATTCAATTCGAGCGAACACAACAGGTCCGCCATCGGGCCAATAAACGCATCGGGAAACCACACGGAATCCCATCGTGGCTGGTGCCATGTCCCATTGTCGTCAATCGTTGTGTAATCCAGCGTGCTGGGCGTTCGCTCTGGGTATGCGGGCCAGCCAATGGTTCCACGAGCCATCCCCCTGGTTCCCTCAACTCGCCATCGAATACCAATATCGGCTGCGGCACCTTCCTGAACCGGTCCGGCCCAGACGTCATCCCAGGCCGATGCTCGAACACCGGATTCGTATTCCAGAATATACAGAGCAATCCCGTCTTCGTGATCGAACTTTTTGCTCGTTCGAGGATCCTGTGTAACACTGGCAAAAATCCGATCGGGATTTCCAAGCCAGTAGCGAAACGTGTCCAGATGATGAATGCTCATGATTCGCAAAGTTACCCAACCCTGCCTTTGCTGCCACGGCATCCAGTGCGGTACCGCTCGCATATCGATCGTCGCCAGAACGGGATCGCCAAGGTGACCGGATTGCAACAAATGCTTGCAGGCGCGAACCGACTGATCAAAACGCATATTCTGATTGACGGCTAGAACGACACCCGCATCTGCGCACAACTTCACTATGCTGGCGGCTTCTGAGTAACTGGAACCGAGAGGCTTCTGCGCCAGCACTGCGCGAAGATGATTCGGTGCAGACAGTGCTCGCCGTATGACATCAGCCTCACAGTCCGGAGGAACAGCCACATCCAAAATCTGCACACGCGGATCGCCCACCAGTTCTTCGACCGTGTCATAGACGGACGAAATCCTGTGTCTGGCCGCCGTTGATTCTGTAGTTGCTCGCGTCCGGGACGTAATCGCCACTGGATTCAGCCCATGTTTTCGATAGGCCACCAGATGACAGTCGGCCATAATGAATCCGGCACCTACGCACCCGATTCCGATGGAACGGTCTTCTGGAAGTGCAGCATTAATCGACTGCAGTAGACTTTCATCGAGCATGAGAAAACGTTTTCGGCAAAGGTCTCGGCAGCCTGCGGCCCGTAGTTACCATTCAGTCTTTGTCAGGACCAGCCGACTTTGTGTCAGTTGCCTGGGACGAGTCTTCAATTCTTAGCGTTACTGATTCGATTTGTGCGCCGGGGCCACTAAGGGGAATACTGACAACGTTAACCAAATCAAGCTGGTTGCTGACCTCAAACTCTGATTTCGATTCAACACATTTGGCGACGTCGATATGAGTATGATTTAACTGAATGCGTTCCAGTCCAGGTACGCCATCCACCACCAGAAACAGACGGGTTTTCGAATTCAATCCACTGGGTTTGTGAAACCTTCGCCTGATCACAACCGCTTTACCAACGGTCGATTTTTCCGGAACAATAAACGGCAAAATGCAACGGTGCCATTCATCGTCGGGATCGCTAAGGCAGTCCCATGGGCCGGCAAGTCGAATTTCATGTGTCATCAGATTGTCCAGGTGAAGCGATCGAGCGATAGAAGGGGGATGGCAACATCGTCGCCAAAACGAGAACGTTCAAAACCAACCGATCAGAATCTGGCTTTACGCTGGTATAGATATTCTGTCAGGGCCTTATCAAACGGCATGCTCGTATCCAGGGCAACATAGTCGGCACCTAACGAGAAACAGACTTCCTTGTATCGCGTTCGCAGTTCATTCAAAGCGTCAAGATAGTCACCGCGAATACCGGCTGCATCTACGATTTGATTATCGTTGGATTCCGGATCCAGCAGATCAACACTTCCGGAAAACGGAAACGTAACTTCAGCTTCATCCAGCACGTGAAACAGAATGACGTCGTGTCCGGCGTAACGCAGCATTCGAATACTGTCGATGACTTCATCCTGATCGGTCAGCAGATCTGACATCAACATCATCAGGCTGCGATGCCGAATCATGCTGGCGATCTGGCGAAGGTTCGCCGCGATGTTTGTCGTGCCTTCTGGTTTAGCCTGCTGCAACACCGTCAGAATGTTGCCCAGCTGAGAACGGCGACTGCGGGCAGGCAGCGAATGCATCAGTTTTTCACCAAAAGTCACAAGCCCCACGGGGTCCTGTTGGTGAATCATCAGATACGCGATGGCTGCTCCAAGACAAATGGCGTAATCAAACTTCGTCAGTTTCTGGCGATACGTATAGTCCATGCTGCGAGACACATCCATCAGCAGGTAGCCCGTGATGTTGGTCTCGGCCTGATACCGTTTTACGTAAATTCGATCCGTTCGAGCGAAAACCTGCCAGTCGATATCCTTCGGGTCATCGCCCGGATTGTAGCGACGGTGTTCGCTGAATTCGACACTGAATCCGTGAAACGGGCTGGTGTGAAGTCCCGACAGGAAACCTTCCACAATAAACTTAGCGCGCAGGTCCAATCGAGCGATGTTCTGGATTACTTCCGGTTTCAGGTATTGCTCGGCGGACGTCATTGACAATCGGTGATTCTAAATTGTTTCAGTGTGAGAATCCGTAATCGCACGTTCATTCGATCGATTCTGTCACCAGCGAGCAGGCAACACGTCGCCGAAACGTACACGCTTTCGCGTTTACTCTCCTGCATCAACGGTGCTTCATAGTGTCGCAGGTTGATACCGGGGATCCAAGTCGCAGACCGCAACCTATCGTTTCCTTGTCGACTTTCGACGTCTCCCTTTCTTTGCAAACCCTACAGCCGTACTACCGGGGTCGTCAGGCACAGGTTCTCCCATTTTCTGTTTCAACTGATGAATACGATCTCTCAACTTAGCCGCTCGTTCAAAGTCCAGCTTCTCGGCGGCTTCCAGCATTTCGGCTTCAAGTTCGCGAATGAATTCGGTTGTTACAAATTCCTCTTCGGATTTCATACCAACGCTTTCGCGTTCCACTTTGCGAGCGGCAATTTCTTCTTCAATCCCTTTGCGAATCGCCTTCCGAATTGTTTCCGGAGTAATACCGTGTTCTATATTGTAGGCCACCTGAATCTTACGCCGCCGGTTTGTTTCATCCATCGCTCTCTGCATGCTGTTGGTGACCCTGTCTGCGTACAGAATCACTTCTGCGTTGACGTTCCTGGCAGACCGTCCGATTGTCTGGATCAGGCTGGTTTCGCTGCGAAGAAAGCCCTCTTTGTCTGCATCCAGAATGGCCACCAGAGAAACTTCCGGAAGGTCAAGTCCTTCTCGTAACAGGTTTACTCCTACAATCGCATCGAACACTCCTTCACGAAGTTCTCGCAAGACTTCTACGCGTTCAATTGCCGTTAGTTCGGAATGCAGCCACTGGCAGCGAATTCCTTCTTCCTGCATATAAGTGGTCAGATCTTCTGCCAAACGCTTGGTTAAAGTTGTGACGAGGGTTCGTTCGCCGGAAGCCGTTCGTTCTCGAATCGCCTCCAACAGGTGCGGCACCTGACCTCGCGCCGGTACGACGTGAATGGTCGGGTCAATCAGCCCGGTTGGGCGAATCACCTGTTCGACAACTTCTCCCTGAGTCTGATCCAGTTCCCAGTTGGCGGGCGTGGCCGAAACCAGCACCATACTTTTTTGCTTATTGTTCCATTCGTCAAACGTCAGCGGACGATTATCCATCGCCATGGGAATGCGAAAACCGTGTTCAACCAAAGTGGTCTTTCGAGCCTTATCGCCTGCATGCATCGCTCGGATCTGAGGAATCGTAACGTGTGATTCATCGACGATCATCAGAAAGTCGTCAGGAAAGAAGTCGTAAAGTGTATACGGAGGTTCACCGGGCTTGCGGCCCGCCAGTGCTCGGCTGTAGTTTTCAATGCCCGGACAAAACCCGGTTTCCTTCATCAGTTCCATGTCGTAGCGGGTACGGGCAGCAAGGCGTTGAGCTTCAAGCAATTTGCCTTCTTTGCGAAACGTTTCGAGTTGCTGATCCAGTTCTTCGCGAATTTCATCTAATGCGGAATCGATACGACTTTGCGGCAGAACAAAGTGCTTGGCAGGATAGATGTAAATGTCCTGCAGCGACTGAGACTCTTTTCCGCTAACGGGATCAATGATGCACAGTTTTTCGACCTCGTCGCCCCAAAGCTCGATGCGATATGCGAATTCCTCATACGCCGGCCAGACTTCGATCACGTCGCCACGTACACGAAATTTCGCTCGACCGGGATCGTAATCGTTTCGGTTGTATTGAATATCAATCAGTCTCAATAGCAAAGCATCGCGGTCTATCTGCTGACCCACGTGCAGCGGAATCATCATTTCCAGATAGTCTTTGGGAGACCCCAGGCCGTAGATGCAACTAACAGTCGACACAACAATGACGTCGTTCCGGCTGACCAGCGCACTGGTGGCGAGCAGTCTTAGTCGATCAATTTCTTCATTAATCGATGCGTCTTTTTCGATGTAGATATCACGCTGTGGAATGTAGGCTTCCGGCTGATAGTAGTCGTAATAACTGACAAAATATGAGACAGCGTTATTGGGGAAGAAGTCACGAAATTCGGAATACAGCTGAGCCGCCAGCGTCTTGTTATGAGACAGAACCAGCGTTGGTTTTTGTATCTGCTGGATCACGTTCGCCATCGTGAACGTCTTGCCAGAGCCCGTCACGCCCAGCAGAACCTGATTTTTCTTGCCTTCACGAATTCCCCGCACAAGGGAATCGATGGCAGCGGGCTGGTCGCCAGCTGGGGCAAATTCACTGCGAAGATCGAACTTTTGGCTGGCGGATTCGGCCATGTTGGAAACGGCTGTCACAAAATCTGGTACACGAAAACAGCCAACGTCATTGTCAGCCAGCATGTTCGCCTCTAAGCAAAACTCTGCGACGGATTATAGACGCCAGTCTGGCTTCAGGACAGGCTGCCCCCAACGGTCTGCGTCCCATACCGGCTGTAGAATGTGGCCCGTCACTGTTATCCGGCCACTGCTTTACGAGTAACAATTTGCGGGACAGCTTCTTCGTCGTTGCTGGAAATTCCAATCGCAAATTCCAGTTCGCTAAGAGCCTGCTCGGTTTCCTGAATACTGCCAGCCACAGAATCGACCTGTTCCGAAAGCATAGCAGGATCACCCTTGCTGATTCCCATTTCGGCCAATGATCGGATCTTGTTTTCCAGACGTTTTTGTTCAGCCTTTACCAGTTCGAAACTATCCCGCGTCTGCTCAAAGTTGGCTTTGCGTTCTTCACAGGTCTTCAGGCTATCCCGCAGCGTAGCGATGATACGATCTCGCTGTGATTGCTGCGGACGTGAAGTTTCGCGTTCCAGCCGCCCGCTCAGGTTGCGAATTTCCAGTTCAATGTCTTCCATGGTCGTCGTTTCGAAGAATCGATTCAACGAATGTTCTGTGTAGAGTAGTTTCAGAAATAGCCATAGCAAACGGTCCAACCCACCCAGTCGCACGTCAGCCAGAACGCCATCTGTTTCCACAGTGCCATGCCCCGATTGATACTCTTTAGTGATTTTGCGAAGTTCTTCGCATTGTTCCGTCAGCTTCTGAAATCGGAGTTGAGCGCCTCGCGACAAAGTCGCCAGCATGCGTCGCATTTTAATTTCTGCAGCCTGAGCATCTTCCTGCTTTAGCAGTTGGTGTTCTTTGATATCGATCGAATTCCGAAACTGTGGATGAGTTCCGACGAAGCCCAGCCACGCAACCTCGGCCGCGGCAACCAGGCTCAGGCCAACTTCTGGCTGTTTTGCAAGCATAGAAAAGCCCACGCCCCCTGCCAGACCCAATAGGTTCCAGTGGTTCGCGAAGGCTGCCTTGATGTACTTCCAGAGTTTCACGATGAGGTTGTTATCAATTTTTTGCAAGTTCGGCCAGCGGAAACTGTCAGCCACGGCAATTCGCCGGTTTCCGGTAAGCATGCGTTAATAGGTGGCTGCGCTGCTAAGACGTCTCCAGCTCTTCCAGAATATCACGTATACGGAAAACGGTCTCCTGAAAAGCCGTTTCCCGCTGCATTTCCAAGGCAGGACGCTCCGGAGGCTCCACGTCTAGCTGATATAACAATGTGCCGGGCGACCTGCTGAGAATAAACACGCGATCACCTAGATATACTGACTCTTCAATGGAATGAGTCACAAAAAAGACCGTCGCTTCAACCTCACGCCACAGTCCCACCAGAAGATCCTGCATCTGCATCCGCGTATGCGGGTCCAGTGCTCCGAACGGTTCGTCCATTAATATAATCCGAGGACGCAGGATCAGAGTTCTGGCGATCGCCACGCGCTGTCGCATGCCACCGGATAACTCATCAGGATACTTGCCAGCATCGGTGTCAACGTTCAAGCCAACCTTTTGAATCCATTGTCGGGCCAGATCGTACCTCTCAGGCCGCGAAACGCCCCGGCATTCCAGTCCAAAGGCCACATTGTCCAGAACAGTCCGATTGTCGAAACTGGTGTAATCCTGAAACACCATGCCCCGATCCGGCCCGGGACCAAGCACAGGCTGGCCACAAACAAGCACCTCGCCGGTTGTCGCCGGATGCTGCGGTTCCAGCCCGGCGATCATCCGCAGGATTGTACTTTTGCCGCAACCGCTGGGGCCAAGTATCGCAATAAACTCACCAGCCTGGTGCAGATCAGGAATCTCAAAACTGACGTTCTTGACGGCCGTAAACGCATCGGCACGACCTGCGTTGTAGGTCTTGCTGACATTTTTGAATTCGACAATATTCACGGGGGTCATTGGCAGCATCACAAATTGACAACTTAACTACGTTCCTCAATTCCTGCAGTTCAACCGCAGGAACGATGTACCAGTCGAAGTCTAGCGGCGGCGGTGAAACATGATAACAAGTGAAATCCGTTCACGTCAGAGTCAGCACTTTTGAACGTTAATTTAAAGTGTGTTCGAAACACGCGATTGCACTCGCGATAACGGCCGTCCCCCCAAAAGTGCATGGTCTTCTAGAGCCGCAATCACGATGCACGGCTTGTACCAACGCCTGCATCTACTCAGCGGATCAAAGTTTTGAGAGCGTCAATATTTGGAATCTGCCGTCGTGGATATACTGCCGCCGCTACGTGTTTTTTTCGCCCGCCACGCGTTTTCGAAAGAAATACTTCTCGACGATTTCCTTCGATGGAGGAGCTGTCATTATGGAAACAACAAACCCGGACAGGAACGACAGCACAATCCCCACGACAACCGGGTCGAATTCAAACGGTCTCAATGGCTTATCAAATCCTGAACCCTGCAGCGCTCCCCCGACGTACAACGAAAGGTGGCTCAGAAACCCAACGGCCATCGCTGCAATTGCGCCCGGCGTGGTGGTTCGCTTCCAGTACAAGGCATACGTCATTGGGGCCAGAAAGCAGGCCGCTAGTCCGCTGCCGACATATACAATTAGATACTGTAGAAACTCGGGCGGGTTCAACGCCGCAACAATAACTCCGGCACCAACTACAATCGTGCAAATGTAACTCATCTTCTGCAGCGTTTTTTGCGGTGCCTTAGGATTAATGTTTCGTTGATAGAAGTCTCGAACAACGGCGGAAGAAATCATCAACAGAAAACTGTCTACAGTCGACATTACGGCAGCAAACGGAGCTGCCACAAGCAATCCGGCCAACCAACCGGCTCCGATGTTTGTCGTCAGAGTCACAGCCATCTGCGGCATGATGCGGTCCGATTCGACCTCCATGCCAGGCAACAGTAAACGCGAACAACAGAAGATCACCACCAGCGGAAAATAGATGAACGAGAAATACATCGCGACAGTAGCGATGGAAATCCGCAATGTTCGAGTATTTTTAAAGGCCATCAATCGCACCATGCTGCTTGGCTGCCCTGTCCCGGAAATCGCCCAGTAAAAGAACATTGAAAACGCAAGACTCATTGGCAACATACCATTCATGTCAGACTTGTGCGCGCCAGGCGCTGTCACAAACGATCCAGGCCGGTCGTCGCCCGGAAAGGCGGCTGGTACCGATTCGGTCACTTCAACCACAGAAACGTCAGCCGCAAAATCCACGGACACCCGCTTCGAGCGAATGCGTTCCAGGTCGCCCTTGTGCACAATCTCAATACCAGAAACAGTTGCCTGTCCCGACTCATCAGGTGACGCCGCTTCTCCCGTACGGAAGATCCGTTCATCACTGGTAAGCCACGTACCTTTGGGAACAATCGGTTCTGAGGAATCTGTTCTGATTACCAGAATGGCCTGATGCGGAGGAACCATCGACGCCAATTCAGTGGTCGCATTCCTGAGTCCCCCAGCCTGAGAAATCGCCAGCGGCAGCATGATGATCACGCCCATTACCATCACAATGCCCTGCATCACATCGGTCCATACGACCGCATGAAATCCGCCCCATGTTGTGTAGATGATGACGGCAACACCAAACGTCAACAGACACAGAAAATATCCCGGCTCAATCGAATTCAACATCGGCATTGACAACAGGAACTGCCCCACACCACCTCGAGCCGACTGGTAAAACGTATTTTCCTCCAGCAGCGTCTGCAGAATCATGCTGCCCGCCTTAAACTGACCCACCAGATTAATGCACGTAAAAAATACCAGCAGTGCGGTGGCCAGAATTGAAAACGTTGCGCTTTGAAATCTGTCTCGCAGAATGTCGGGCACCGTGATGGCTCCCGTCTTGCGAGCAACCTGATTGATTCTTTTCCCCAGCAGTCCCATTGTGCAAATTGGGAAAACCATATAACTGGAAATCCAAAGAGCCAGAACCCAGCCGTGAGTGTAAATCAGCGATGGAAATCCGGTGAAAGATCCGCCCGATGCACTGGTCGCAGCAAACGTCAAAGCTAATGCCCAAACGCCCAGGCTGCGACTGCCCAGAAAATATTCATTCAGGAAGTTCTTCGAAGTCAGCAGGCGACTCGACAAAGCCGCCAAGCCAAAGACAACCAGAGTGTAAAGGCAAAACGTTATTAACGCAGAAGAGCCACCCGCGGCCAGTATCGGTTCGGAACGAACCAGCAAATCAAACATGGCTGGCCCCTTCTGTCTGTGCACCGATGGACAGGTTCAGTGAACCGGCGGACTGCCCCGAACTGGCCTCGTCTTCCGAAATGTCAGGCCCAAGATCACCGTCCTGCATATAGCCGAAGCAGAAGTACACTGTCACGGCATTAGCAATCAGCCATGGCAAGGCAATCCCCCATGCGACCCAGGCAGGCATTCCCAGCACTGTTGGAAACGTCTCAGGGTCGACTTCTTTGATATAGCCGTTTGTTAAACACGAAAACATCGTCCATGCGAAACAGGCAACCCACAGCAGCAGAATCCAACCACCTTCACGAAGGCTGTTCACAAACATGGGATCCGGTTCAAGGTCGTCATCAACGTCTGTTGCAGACGGGGAGTCGTTCACGGCAGGCACCTGTAAGAAGGTTCGAAAAGCGGATGAGTGGTGATTGCACACTGTTTAGCAGCCACTGTCAACCAGTGACCTCTGCCAGCACACTGACTCAGTTTTCCAGACGGAATCGTTTACGCCCCTTCAGCACGAACAGGTATATAGAAAATCACTAGATGTGGATCCGCTAAATGTCAGTGGATGAAATGAGTTGTTTTTCGCATTTGTTGTTGTTTGCCTGGTGTGCCGTGTCAAGATCAATCTCAGGTCGTGAGGGGCCGTCCCGTGAATGTCCAGCGGTAGGGTTTGGCCATGGTCTCGTTGAAATAGTCGATAAATTTCAGCAGA
>JBDNFN010000140.1:0-3675 GCA_041689795.1 Fuerstiella sp.
CCGCCACACGGCTCAAAGCTCGGATGAAGAAGGACGCACGGTGGATCTCATTTTGCAGTCAGGCCGGCCAGACAAAGGTCAAAGTGCAGCAGGTCGATCTGGCCTTCCTGGTGCCGCCTTCGCAGCGGAGCAAAGCACGTTCCATGAATGTCGCGTCACTGTTGCGTTGGGGTACAGCGATTCTGTCGGTACTCGATCGACACCCTGAAAGTGTGTTGACCGTGCTGCGTAAACACTGTAAAAACATTGGTAGGATTCAGACTTATCTCTTAACGACTACCGTTACGACTACCAGACTGGAAAGAGCCACCAATGCCCAAAAAACGATCGAAACCACAGAAGCCCCGTAAAGATTATCCACTTGGTGCTGCATCGAACGGCCAGTGGTGCAAGAAAATCAAAGGTAAGATTTACTACTTCGGTGCCTGGGCGAAACCAGACGCTGCTGAAGGCGAGTATCTCCGAGTGAAGGAATACCTGATGGCGGGAAGACGACCGCCGTCAGCGGAAGCCGTGGGGCTCACATTGGCTGATCTGTGCAATAAGTTTCTGAACAGCAAACGTGCCGCCGTTGATAGCGGTGAGCTAGCGCCCAGAACATTCTGGTCGTACCATGCGGCTGCGGCGGAGTTACTGTCTCACATCGGGGCGGAACGTTTGGTGTCGGATTGCAATCCCGAAGACTTCACATCGTTTCGGGCGATAGTGGCGAAGACTAGGGGTCCGCATGGCGTCTCGAAAACAGTCACTCAGGCACGTACGCTTTTCAAATTCGCATTTGATAATCAACTGATCGAAAAGCCAGTTATCCACGGTCCACAATTCACCCGAGCGACGGCCAAGTCCGTGCGTATCCATCGTGCTCGCAAACAGCACCAACATGGATTACGGATGTTGGAGTCGGCAGAGATCCGTATGTTACTGTCAGCGGCATCCGTCCCGTTGAAGGCGATGATACTTTTGGCGGCAAATGGTGGACTCGGCAACACAGACGTGTCGAGCTTGCCGAAGTCTGCAATTGTTGGCGACTGGCTTCAGTATCCTCGCGTGAAGACTGGCGTTGACCGTCGTATTCCACTTTGGAAGGAAACGCAGCAGGCGATCACTGCTGCCATTGAGATGCGACCGAGACCCAAAGACAAGGCAGACGCTGGGCTGTGCTTCATATCGACGTGCGGGTCGAGGTGGGTCCGCCTCGGGCCGAATGGAAGTTCTGTTAGTGATCTGGTCTCATCGTCGTTTTCGAGGTTGCTGACGAAGCTGGACATGAAGCGGCCTGGCTTGGGATTTTATGCTCTACGACATGGCTTTGAGACAATAGCGGGCGGTTGCGGCGATCAAGTGGCGGTGTCTGCGATTATGGGGCACGTGGATAATTCAATGGCGGCAAACTATCGCGAAAAGATCGACGACGCACGATTGGTGGCGGCAACGGATTACGTTCACAAATGGTTGTTTCCAGCGGTGCCGGCTGAGTAAAATTTGGGCTCAACACGCCTACTTCGACGGAAGGAAAAGTGGCATCCGAACCGCCTGGCGTGTTGTTTTTTAATTCGGAAATCAACTGTTCGGAAAGTTATAAAGATGGATAGTAAGTTCACCGCCTACGTTCCGATCGATGGCAAAACTGAACAATTTACACAGCCCACAACCAGGGGAGATACAGAGCGGTTCACCTTGAACGAACTACGTGCCTGGTGGGCTGTTGTGGATGTTGCCTGTTGTTCTTCAGAGGCAGAACGCAAAAAACGCTTAAAGCCAGTTGCTGATTCACCAGAGGTATTCAAGTTTTATTACTGGTGGGTTCAATTTATTGGGCGACCATTGCTTGCGGTTCAAATTGGAAGTCGTGAGTTTCACGAATCACGTGCTGGATTGATTCCGACAGAATCGATTCGCCATTTGCAGGACGCTGCAAAAATGACACTGGATCAGTTCCGGGATTCAACGCTGACAGAGGTGTTTGATTTTATCATGGGGCGGCAATCCCCAGTCGAAGTGAACCCCTGGACACTGGCACGCGGCCAGAATTCAAAAATCACGATTTCCGACCAGATGGTAGTTTTGTTCAAAAACGACGACTCAATTGTTGATCGTAAAGGGTTATCCGCCGCGGTGGCAAAAATCCTCGGTTGTTCCGCTTCGGCGGTGCGGCATCCCACAAACGCGACGTGGTTTTTCTACCAAACCGAACAGGCACGAAGGAAGAAACTCCGGCAGGAATTGAAAGGCAAAAGGTGGACGGATTCAGAACAAAATGACGCCGTCAATTAGCGCAAATCAGAAATCTTGAAAAAACTTTTTGCCGTGTTTTGCCTAGCGAAACACGGTTTTTTCGTTCCCGCTATTAGCGCAACCATTAGCGCAATTCCCTCAGGGTATCAGTCTGAATCTGAACCCTGAGGAAAACAAAATGAGATCCACAACGAAAGCCAAGCCAGAGGACGTCGAGCGGTGTGCGTCTATCTGGTTTCTGCGGCTTGAGACCGCACGTGAGCACGGCGATACCGCTGCAGAACGTGAGGCCCGCCAGCGACTGCGAGGCATGGGCGTCACGGTCCGATTCCGATCGGCGGTGGCATCATGAGCACATCACAAGACCGAACCCTCAGCGACGTGGCCAGCGAACTACGCATACGCAGGGAAGCCGTCGTCGCGTTTATCAAGTCGGGAGCGATCGAGGCCTACGACTGCACAGCACCAGGAGCGAAACGAAAGTCGTTTAGGATCACTCGGGTCGCCCTGGACGCATTCAAAGCGGGCAGATCCGCACAGCAGACGAAGCCAAGCCGTCGAAAACCGAAGTCGAAACAGCCAGTTGATTTTGTGGAGTATTTCTGATGAATCACAGCACGGCATACATCGACGCAGACACATTGCAAGACGCCAGAAACGCGTATGCCTGCGGTGTTCCGCTGCAAACACTGGCGGCACAATTGGCGACGTCTGAGGGCGATCTGCGGCGTTTATTGGGCTTACCTGCCTGGCAGACAAACGACTTCCGACAGCAGGCTCCAGGGCGACTTTCGGGGCGATAAAAAAACCCGCCGAACGCGTGAGCATTCGACGAGCTTTAGATTTTCATTCAGGCGGCTGGCGGCTGCCTAAATCACATAGAACGGATACATGATATGGTAACGCAGAACGCCGGAACGGCAATAGAAAATTCGACCGCATGGCGCGATGAAAATAAGCAACTTGCTGAATGGACGATGGTTCATTTTGTGAATCGGACCGATCGGCATGGGTGCTATGGCGTCGCTGGACCGTTTACAGCAGGCGAGCTAACTGTTGCCAGCCTGAAGAATCATTTCTTCGGTAGTAAGCTGGTGGGAATCCACTCAACGTCACCAGAAAATACGTGCCGCTATCTGGCGGTCGATATTGACCAACATGGCGACGATTCAGACTTGGCGGTCAGCAATTTTAATGATGCAATCGAGATCCTGAACCGAGCAGCGGGAATTGGGATCTATGGAATGCTCGAAGATTCCAACGGGTGTGGTGGTTTTCACGTATGGTTTGTTTTTAACGAACCAGTGCCTACCAAGATCGCTTACGGATTCGGGCAGTGGCTTATCGGCGATAAGAAACACGAGGCATTCCCCAAGCAATCTGAACTATCTGAAGGCAAATTTGGCAACTGGCTGCGGTTACCGGGGCGACATCATAGTC
>JBDNFN010000141.1:0-7805 GCA_041689795.1 Fuerstiella sp.
AACCCAATAGCGACGTATCGTTAACAAATTCGCCACTCAAGTCCGTGCTGTTCGCGAAACAATGATCCGAGCCCTTTCTTCAATCCTGATTCCACTTTTGCTGGTGAGCCAGAGCTTGCTCTCTGTGTCTCATTCGCATGCGGGATCGTCGATTGCTGAACCGGACGGACACGCCGCTCACCCGCACGTTCATCTGCACGATGCCCACCATGATCATGTGCATCATGAAGATGGCGATGACACGCCGTCATCGACCGGCGAGCAGGTTCCTGACCACGATTCCGATACGGTTTACGTTGGCGACGACCAGCTTATGTATGACGGTAAGGTCTTGAAAGTTGCCAAGGCTGAACTGACAGCGTTGTACTTCATTACAGACGACTCATCGGCCAATGCTGCGTTGGGTCGACTTTGGATTCAGCCTGATTCGCCGGCGGTACTGCGCTCGAAATACGCGATCTACCTGCAGTTTCTCGCGATTCGCTGTTAACGCCAACGCAGCCATGTCTCCGGTCTTTTCCGTGATAACAGCGGCTGCTCGTTTCCGGTGTGCTTCATAGGTCTCTTGCCGCAATTCATTCGATGATGTTGCGCAGATTGAGCCTCTGAAGTTTTCCATATCGCCGCTATCCGCGAACTGCCGTTCCCATCGGCGTGGTTGCATTCGTTGTCAGCGATTCCGAGGTCACACTATCATGCGTTTTCCCAAATTATTGCGTCTACTTAGTGGCGTAGCCATCGTGGCGGTACTCGCTGGAGCGGCATTTTTCACCCGCGATCGGTGGATGGCGACGTTCTCGTCGTCGAGGCCCAAATCGCACGCGGCGGATGCGGTACCACCGATCGAAGAGGCGAAGGTATTGAAGCTCTCAAAGCAGGCTCGCAAGAACCTTGGACTGGTCGCGAAGGCAGCGAGACCGCAGACGTATTGGCGAACCATTCAGGTTCCCGGTCAAATTGTTGATCGTCCCGGCCAATCTGATCGGGGTGTCACATCGCCAGCCGTGGGCGTCGTCGCTGAAGTGCATGCGTTTCCGGGGGATACGGTGCGGCCGGGCGATCGACTCTTCACACTCAGGCTGTTCAGCGAGTACCTGCAAAGCACACAGAAGCAACTATTCAGTTCGACAAGAGAAGCCCAGATTGCTCAGGAACAGTTGGCTCGGCTGAGTCCGCTGGCCGACAAAGGTGGCATATCCAAGACGAAAATCATCGACCTGGAGAACGAACTGCGTCGGCAGGAAGCGGTCATTCAGTCTCACAGGCAGGACCTGCTCACGCGAGGATTAAATCCACAACAGGTTGATCGTGTTGCCAATGGTCAGTTTGTGTCGACTGTCGAGGTGGTGGCACCACCTCGTGTCAAGGAACGCGAGAAACTCGTCTCCATTCAGCAGGTTTCGTTCCAGCACGGCAAGGGAGACGATGATGAATTTGCTTTTGAAGTGCAAGAACTGAACGCCGAGCTTGGACAGCAGGTTCAGGCGGGACAGTTGCTGATCACGCTAGCGAATCACAGTTCGCTTTATCTGGAAGGTCACGCCTTCAAACGCGAAGCACCGTATCTGGAAAAGGCGGCACAGAACAGTTGGAACATCTCTGTTGAGTTCGCGGAAGATAAACCGGAAAATTGGCCGAAGCTGGAGCAGTCATTTGAGATTCGATATTTGTCGAACTCAATTGATGAAGAAAGCCGCACGTTCGACTTCTTCATTCCGCTCGCAAATCAGTCGCGATCGTATAAAAAAAACGGCGAGACGTTTATTGTCTGGCGGTTTCGTCCGGGACAACGAATACGTCTCCATGTTCCCGTCGAGGAACTTTCTGATGTGCTTGTCCTGCCGAGTGCCGCAATCGTTCGTGAGGGGCCGGAAGCTTATGTGTTTCAGCAGAATGGTGATCTGTTCAACCGGATTCCCGTGCAGGTGTTACACGAAGATCGCCTGAACATTGTTGTCGCCAACGACGGCAGTGTCATCCCCGGTCTCTATCTCGCACAAAGTGCTGCGGCGTCACTTAACCGTGTGCTGAAAGCACAAGCGGCAAGTGGCATGCGTGCCGACGTTCACGTTCACGCGGACGGTACCGTCCACGCATCTCATTGAGGAAAGCACGATGCTAAACGCCATTATTCGATTTGCACTCCGTTACCGCATGCTGGTCCTTGTGATCAGCATTGTGATGCTTGTGTACGGTTCATATCTCGCGACACAAATGCCGATCGATGTCTTTCCGGACCTAGACCGCCCTCGCGTCATCATCATCACAGAATGTCCGGGTCTTGCGACTGAAGAGGTCGAAACGCTGGTTACACAGCCGATTGAGATTGCGTTGCTCGGTGCTAACGGAGTTCAGGCCGTTCGCAGTCAGTCGACTGCGGGACTCAACGTCATCTACATCGAGTTTGGCTGGAAAACCGAGATCATGTCGGCCCGTCAAACAGTTCAGGAACGCCTGATAACACTCGACGGAATCCTGCCCGAAGGCATTCGCCCGCAAATGACGCCGCCCGCGTCCATCATGGGACAGATAGTGGTCGCCGGGATCTACCGTCAACCGGGACCAAACGATGGCGAGTTGTATCCCATCGGAAAGACCGGGCTGATTGCCGAACTTGTTCCGAATGGCGAGGCACAACCAACGATTCAGGTCTGGCAACCTGTGGAACGTAACCGCGTGGAAACGTGGAAGGCAGTTGCTGTCGACGAAACGAGTTGGCAAGCACCGAGCCGAACTGACGATCTCTCCCATACCGAAGAGACGCCGCGTGCGACGATGACCATCGACGGCAAACGGCATGACGTGGAATTTCCATCCGAAGCGTCTCGCCAACTGTCCATCCGAACCACAGCGGATTGGATCATCCGTCCGCGTATCCTGAAGGTGACGGGAGTTGCGGAAGTGTTCATTCTAGGCGGAGATAAAAAACAGTATCAAGTACGGATCGATCCTGCCGCGTTGCTGGAATATGACGTGACGTTGCAGGAGGTCGAACAAGCTCTCAAAGACAGCAATATCAACACGAGCGGCGGTTTCGCGGTGAAAGGCGAAACGGAACGCCCCATTCGAGTTCTCGGACGCCTCGGTCCTGAACCTTACAAAGTGCTGCACGACTTGCGGCAGATTCCGGTGAAAGCCAACAAGAAACGATCGGTGCTGCTCGGTCAGGTGGCCAGTATCGTCGAAGGTGCCGAATTCAAACGCGGCGACGGCAGTGTCAGCGGGCGTCCCGGCGTGGTGTTCACAGTTGTAAAACAGCCGCATGTCGACACACGTGCGTTGACGGAACGATTGGAAATAGCTTTTGCGGAAGCAGAAGAATCGCTGACCGCAGACATTGCCATCAATCCTGAGTTGTTCCAACTCCGCAATTTCATCGATCGCGGTATCTTCAACGTCGGTGAAGCCCTTGTGATTGGCGCCGTACTAGTGATCATCATTCTGTTTTTGTTCCTGCTGAACTTTCGCACAACATTCATCACGCTGACAGCCATTCCGCTGTCGCTGGTCATCACGACGCTAGTGTTTCGATTGATCGGATACATCTCGGGAACGGAACTTTCCATCAACGTGATGACGCTGGGCGGATTGGCAGTCGCAATGGGAGAACTCGTCGATGACGCGATCGTCGACGTGGAAAACATCTTCCGTCGCCTGAAGGAAAACAACGGCCTTGAAACGCCACGGCCAGCGATTCAGGTCGTCTACGAAGCCAGCAAAGAAATTCGCAGTGCGATCGTGTTCGGCACGGCCGTCGTAATTCTTGTCTTCCTGCCGCTGTTCGCACTTTCCGGTGTGGAAGGCCGGTTGTTCGCGCCACTAGGCGTCGCTTACATCATTTCGATTCTCGCATCGTTGTTCGTGTCACTAACCGTCACTCCCGTCCTGTCGCTTTACCTGCTGCCACAATCAAAAGCCGCTCACGCCGAGAAAGATGGCATCCTGCTGCGATCCATGAAATGGATGGTTGGCTACCTGATTCGACTCAGTATGGCACAACCTGCTTTGCTGTTGCTTTTCACGTGGGTGGCCGTGGGATTCGCGGGCTGGGAGATGGCTCAGCTGGGCAGAAATTTCCTGCCGGAATTCGACGAAGGCAGTGTGCAAATCAATCTCACACTGCCACCGGGATCGTCGCTGGACGCTTCGAATCAAACGTCTGGTCTGATCGACAAAAAGCTGCGTGAAATGCAAAAGACCGAGAAGAACCCGGACGGTGCGATCTTGCATTTCGTGCGACGCACCGGGCGAGCCGAAATGGATGAGCATGCCTCGCCGGTCAACGCAGGCGAGTACATCCTGAGCATGAATCCGGAAAGTCAGCACCGTCGCGAAGACATCCTGAAACAGCTTCTTGATGAATTGGGTGAGGAAGTTCCCGGTGTCGACATCGAAGTTGAACAACCACTGGCTCACCTGATCAGCCACATGGTTTCCGGTGTCTACGCTCAGATTGCCATCAAGATTCATGGTGACGATCTCAACGTGCTGCAACAACTGTCGGAGCAGGTCAAATCCATGGTGCAGAATATTGACGGCATCACGCCGCCGGTGATTGAACCGATCAAGCAAACCGAAGAACTGCACATTCAGCTTCGCACGGACGATCTCGCCTTCCATGGAGTCACGCGAGCCTACGTCGCCAACATCGTGCAAACAGCACTACAAGGCGAAGTTGTTTCGCAGGTGCTGGAAGGTCAGCGTCGATTCGATTTGCTGGTGCGACTGGAGGAAGACTATCGCGCCGATTACGCCAATTTGGGACGGCTCAGAATCGACCTTCCGAATGATCGAGGACAGATCGAGCTTCGCGAACTGGCTGACATCGGGCCGGGCACTGGTCCAAACGCCGTAAACCGCGAGAACGCTAGACGTCGCATGGTCATCCGCTGCAACACGCAGGACCGTGACCTTGCGAGTGCTGTGAAAGAGATCACGCAACGTGTCGACAGTCAAATCGATCTGCCGGAAGGCTACTTCATTGAATACGGCGGTCAGTTTGAAAGTCAGCAGCGAGCGACCCGCACCATCGTGGTGCTGGCCGGAGTTTCGATCGTCGGAATGTTCGTCGTGTTGATGCTGCTGTTCCCGTCCGTTCGCGTTGTCCTGCAGATTCTAAACGCTCTGCCAACCGCGTTCATCGGCGGTGTGCTGGCGTTGGTCATCACGAATCAATCACTGACCGTTGCCAGTCTCGTTGGGTTCATTTCACTGGGTGGAATAGCAGTGAGAAACGGCATTCTGCTTGTCACTCATTATTTCCATCTGATGAAAGAAGAAGGCGAAGACTTCAGCCGCGAAATGATTTTGCGTGGAAGTCTCGAACGACTCGCACCAGTCCTAATGACAGCCCTGACCGCTGGATTCGGGTTATTGCCGCTCGTTCTTGGTGGTCAGGAACCGGGCCGCGAAATCCTGTATCCGGTCGCCACGGTGATTCTCGGTGGACTCATCACCTCGACGTTTTGCGAGTTTTTGATTCACCCCGGCATCTTCTGGCGATTCAGCGGCAAGGACGCCCAAAGACTCACTCAACTCGAAGAATCAGGAGAACACATCGATCCGTAAGCATTCAAAACTGTTCGCAATGGAAAATCGAAACTCAACAATCCCCAATTCGTTAAGGAACTTCCAATGAAAATCTCTCAACTCACACTTTCGTCAGTCGCCGCACTTCTGTCACTCTCACTCATGGTCGGTTGTGGCGACAAGACCACAAAACAACCCACGGCGAAGCAATCGGCAACCCCATCGAATTCGAGTAATGGCGATTCGGAGAAAAAAGGCGGCCACAGCCACGGAGCCGGTCCGCACGGTGGCACTCTCGCCGACTGGGGTGGCGGCACATATCACGTCGAATTTACGGTTGACCACGATAAGAAGGAAGCCACGGTGTACATTCTCGGTAGCGATGAGAAGACGCCCGAACCAATTATTGCTGAATCCGTGCTACTGACAATCAACGATCCAAACCTTCAAACCGATCTGCTTCCGGTCCCTTTGGAATCTGATTCTGACGGAAAGTCGTCACGTTTCGTCGGCACGCATGAAAGTCTCGCGGTCGTCCAGGAATATGCCGGCACTCTGAGTGCCGCCGTCGACGGCACACCTTATGCCGGTAACTTCATGGAAGTGGATGATAGCCTGGTGTGGGAAGGCGAGCCAAAAGAACATGCCGGTCTGACAATCAAGCTCGGCCACCACAGCAAGCTGCTGCACGCCGGTGAAGAAGTCGAACCCGCAGTCTCGATCACACTTGGCGGCGAAGCAGTCAGCGACGCAAAAGTCTTCAACGCTCTGTTCAGTGCCGATGGTGAAACGGAACTGGCTAAGGAAGTCGCCACAGTCTACGAGCCAACGACGGAAGAAGAACCAGCTCATTACGCTCAGGGAGCATTGGCAATTCCCCAAGGTGTCACCAGCGTGGTCATTCGTTTTCGTGTTGTCCCTTCCGGCGCGGATGCGGCGACTTTTGATGTGCCCGTCACCGTGGAGTAATGCCATCGCACCCGACAGAATTACCCTGGAGTAGAAATATGTGGTGGAGAGCCATCATTGCCGGTCTTGTCGTGGCAGGCGTTTCGGCACTCGCCAATCGCTTCCCACGACTTGGGGCATTGTTACTAACGCTTCCGATCGTGAGTATCGTGGCTTTTATCACCGTGTGGAACAAAGAGCAGAACCTGACCACAGTTTCCCGGCTCGCCCGCGAGACATTGGTTCTCGTTCGGCTCGGCTTGCCGCTGTTCATTCCGATCGCATTTTTGGAACGCATCGGACTGGGATTCTGTTCAGCTTTGGCCGCAGGCGTTGTTCTTGCTTCGGCAACAATCGGCCTTTGATTCTGGCTCGGTCCACAACCAGCGAAATAGAGGTTTCTCAGTGTCAACTCAGATCACGAATGGCGACATCACGCTCCATTGATCACACATCGAATAAGAACGCGCATATCGCTGCGTGAGCGGCTGATTTGGCACGGTTTCCACTTTGTTTGCTGCTCGCGCCCAGTCCGCTCCTTTTTGCTGCAATAGACGCCTCAACGCGACGCTGTCAGTAGTTTCCTGATAGCGAAATTTGATAGCGGAATTGGCAAACAGCAACACGGAAATATTACGACACCTTCAAATGCCGACCTTTTGACACTACCGTTCTTGGATTTTTATACGTTTTTTGACGCACGAATTCCGTGTCATTTGGTGCATAAGTTTTGTCGGAATCCGCTGTCATTTGGCGAGGTGTGCCTGACCGGAAAGAATCGTCAAATCTGCAGCGTGATCAAACCAACATATTTCGGCACAGTTCAAATCCAGTCGCCCCGATTTGAAATCCAAACAGCTCTTCACATGGTATTGCGGCGAGGTGCTTCTCGTTTGTAAGAAGCAATTTACGCTCAGTTCAAAGCCCTGTGGTTCAGTTCAAACGGACCGCTCATTTTTCCGTAGCGGCGCTCGCAATAGTAATAACTTGCTGTCAGATTGCGAGTTACTGAGTTCAAATCCTGTCGTCACTTTCACCGCGTTTTTGCTCGGTCAGAATCTCCAGAAAGACTCTTGAAACATAGTGACCTAACGATACAATCACCTAAGGAGATTAAAAATGGCCACGCAATCAAAGTCGAAAACGAAACCAGCGGGTGATCCGGCGGCGTTTGCTCAGGCGGCGGAGGAACGCAAAACGGGGACATTCTACTTTTTCGGCTTTCTGGGGCGTCCGCGTGGTCGGAGCGAGGACTCCAGTCCGAGTTGGATGGCCGTTGACGGCTGCCATGTCGAATCGCCGAAGGGTGTCCCCCGCGAAAGACTGTG
>JBDNFN010000142.1:0-64038 GCA_041689795.1 Fuerstiella sp.
CCAGACTCCTGTCGAATTCGCCCGGCCGTTTTCTGCTTCTTTCGCGTGCGCTCCAGAAGCAGAAAACTGCCCCACACCTGCGGTCAGCCTTAACCCAAACTGACTCTCATAACCGTGGTACTGAGAACTGGGGCACGCCACTCTTCGTGTTGTTTGTGACCGATTAACATCAACAGATGTGATGGGACCAACGGAAATCATCTCTGCATGCAGTCGGTTCAAAGTCAGTTCAATCGACGAAGGGGACGTATGCAGTTCGTAGGACGTGTCGGAAGTAATAGTTGCGAGCTGATTTTTCTCAAGCCCGATGAGTTGCATGTTAAGTGCGGGTGGCGTGCCCCGGTTTTCCAAACCACCGCAATCAGCTTTCTGTTAGCAGGCTAGGTTACGAATACCTGCCAATATTTAAATTTTTTCCCAAGCGGACACCGAACGTATCACCCATCAAGGATCGGTTCTAACGCTTGTCCCGACGATTCGGTGAGCGACGCCAATGTTGAAATGAAACCACCGACAGACCATTCATTTCAGGACCTGAATTCGCGACAACCTTTGTGAAAGATCCCCTCCCACTTTCTCGGATCAAGTCGTTTTTTAGTGACGACTCACGGCGAAACCACAATCGCTGGTTAAACTGACAGCACTGAATTAATCAGTGCTTTGCCAAACGCACCCCGTGCCGCCCAGCAATCTCTCAAACACCTTACTGGCGATGCGGGAAATTCCTGCATCCACTTGTGATAAGTCGGAAACGTTGTCAGCAAAATCAGCTGGACGCACATTTAGTCTCTGCGAAAGATTTCCCAGTGGATTACCAACAAACCAATCGAACCACCTGGAATCGCATGGCGGATGGGGGCAGCCTGTTTGCCCGAACCGCCACGGATGAAGACTGCCGAAACCCGCTTAAGGTGCTGGATGGTCGTGGCTGGTTGCCGGAATCCGTGGTTGGGCTGGACGTGCTGTGTCTCGCATCCGGAGGCGGCTGGCAGTCAATTCTGTATGCCGTAGCGGGCGCTAACGTGACAGTGGCAGACATCAGTGATTCGATGCTGGAACTGGATACGCGCGAAGCCGAACGGCGAGGACTGAAGATTCAAACTCTCCGAGCATCAATGGATGATCTTCGCATGCTGTCGGATGCCACGTTCGACATTGTGCACCAACCGGTCAGCACTTGCTACATTCCGGACCTGTGCCCGATGTATGCAGAAATCGCTCGCGTACTGCGCGACAACGGCACATATATCAGTCAGCACAAACAACCCGTCAGTCTGCAGATCAGCCATCGCAACGAACGACATCAGTTTGTGATTGGTGTCGAGTATTTTCACAAGGGGCCGCTGCCAAAGCAAATCGACACATCTTATCGTGAATCCGGCACCACCGAATATCTCCATCGTCTTGAAGATCTGATTGGTGGACTATGTCGTTCGAACATGGTTCTTGAAGATCTGCGAGAACCTCTGCGAGCCGATTATAAGGCCAATGTCACGCATTTCGGATATCGCGGTCGGTTTATACCGCCCTACGTCAGAATGAAGGCTCGCCGAACGCCGCGAAAAAAGGGTGATAATCAGGCAAAGTCCAACGCGATCTGGACGCCGTGAAAACGTTACTCAGCCACGCACTGCAACGGCGCAGTCACAAACCGATGATCAGAGCCGACATCAGGACTGATTGTCACGGGGCCCGAAAGAACATCGGCAGTAACCAGCACATGATCCAGCACTAACCCCAATGGAAAAGTAGGAAAACGGTACCACGTTGGAACAAAACTAGTGGCTGATCCGCATCTTCTTAGCTTCGCCCCCACTGTAAACTGCTGGAAGATCGGCGACCATGGCGTTATGTTCAGATCGCCCATGACAATAATCGGAACATAGGGGTCATCCAGACGAAGCGACTCAACCCTGTCAGCAAGCATTTTTAGATGCAGGTTGCGATGATTGAAGGGGCCTGACCCCATCGGCGGAAAAGTGTGGGTGGCAATAATGCGCCATTTCAAATTACCTTGATCGATAGTTGCCATCACCGACTGCAACGAGTCATCGTTAAATGTCATCAACTGTACTGATTCGAATTTCTGTTTTGAGTACAGCCCGATTCCAAAATTACCGGAATCCTGAATATCAACCAGCGAATACGGGTACGACTTCGAAAAATCTCCCGCCAGGTAGTCTCGCAGTCCGCTGCTGATTTCGATGACGGCAACAACATCAGCATCGCACGCAAGTAGTTCGCATTCAATATCAGAATAGCGTCGATTCGTGGTCAGAACATTTGCCGTCATTACGATCAGCGGACGGCTCAGTATTCCATCGCTGGACCCGACAAGCAGCTCTGAACCGGATCCTGCAATGAACGATGGAACGTGCAACCCAACAACCAACAGGCTGATCAGAACCCAGGTCCACTTTCTAAATGCGAATGCGATTGCTAAAGATGCGAGTAACCCAACGACCAACTGAACTCGCAGATTTGCCAGGATATCCGCCAACCAGAATGACCTGGCAAAGACAGTTAGCAACGACCCGACAACAAGTACACAAATTGCAGCAACGCACAATCGCCACGTGAATTGAATGAAGAGTTTGCGAAGCGATGTTGGGGGAACTGTAGAACATGTCGGCTCAGGATTGGTCATAGCTCCTAATCTTTCCGACGCAACATGCACGAGAACTGCAGCAGTAAGAAACTGATTTTATTAAATAAAAAAGCCCCGTGCGGTACAAAGGCACGGGGCTCTTATTATTTTCACAAGCTACCAACAGTATGCAAACTAGTTGCAGTCACCGCCACAAGCCCCTGAACCAGCTCCGTCGTTCATCTTGTAAGCACTGCCTGGAATCCAGATTTTCTTGCAGACTGTCTGTGGAACCATCTTGGTAACGTTGACAGTGATTTCTTTAGAAACCTGAACGGGAATGCGAACAGTGAACGAGGCAGTCTTTTCTTCAGAAACAGTCTGCATTGAAGAAACCTGATACTCACGTGTTCGCTGCTCAGCAACCATTTCAGTGCAGCTCACTTCTCGTGAACGCTGCTCTGTGCGGTGCTTCGTAACGCACATTGTGCGAGTTCGAACTTCCTGACGAGTCTTGTTAACGCAGTATGTGTAAGGAACCTGCTTTGAAACAGTTCGTGGGCAGCAAACAGTCTTTGTTCGCTGTTCACAACGGTGCTTCGTTACACAGTATGTGTAAGGAACCTGTTCGCAAACAGTTCGTGGGCAGCAAACAGTCTTTGTTCGCTGTTCGCATCGGTGCTTTGTTACACAGTATGTGTAAGGAACGTCTTCACATACTGTTTCGCAGCAAGTGTAAGGGCATTGCTTTTCAACGATGTTTGCGCACCATTTCTTGCATTTGCAGCAAGGATTGCATGGGTCAACTTCTTCAACCCAGCTACCCTGATCTTCTCGCACAGTTCGGTACTTGGTAACCGCAACCTGACGAGAAACCTTGCGAGTTCCAGTCATCTGTTCTGTGTAAGGAACAGAAACTGTGTAAGGAACTTCCTTCTGGTCCATAACGACCTTGGAAACGTTGCGAGTACCAGTCATCTGCTCTGTGTAAGGAATAGAAACTGTGTAAGGAACTTCTTTCTGCTCCATAACAGTTTCACAAATAGTCCGGCTACCCGTCATCTGCTCCTGGTAAGGAACACAAACGGTGTATTCCTCAGAAACCTGTTCTGTGTAAGGAACGTTTACGCAGTAAGTTTCAGTGCGTGTTTTGCACTGTGGAACCATCACCGTGTAGCAACAGCTCTTTGTTTCGCAAACCGGAACCTGCTTGCAGCAGGTGAAGGTTCGTGTTCGCTCTTCGCACTTGTATTCGGTTGAGCAAACGGTTCGTGTTTCCTGGCATTGTTGTGGGCACATGACAGTTGTCTCAACTGTCTCCCAATGGCCGCAACAACAGTCGTTGGCCATGGCGGAGGCAGACATCATCGAGACGACTACCAACGAAGCTAAAATCCTAGTCACTTCAGTTTCCTTTGCAGTGTGGCCCGCCAGGTCGGTCCGGGTGTTTGTTTTGATTTCAGGTATTACCCTCATTGACTGCTTCAGGCAGACCTCATTCTTCCTGGCAGAATGAGACAGAGACGTAACACAGGTGGAGTTCAACGTTTTGGTCGACATTTCTGGTGACGAAGCTTGACTAGCTGTGGTGGCATTCAGTCTTTGCGCAAGACTGCGATTGTGGGGGCTTTACGGAAGCCTTTTGGGCGGCGTTCGTAATTCGAAAATACTCGATTAAAGAAAATCGAGTAGGCCACCACGGACCTTGGCAGTGAACGCGCAGAAACCGCCGATCTAATCAAACAAGTCACTGCAACCGCTAGACTTGACGTATCAGGTAACGTTTAAGCAGGTTTCTTGTCCCAGCATCGACCCTAAAATCGCTCCAACTCGGAAATCTGATTTCCACAGTTTTAAGCCGAAAGTGAAGCCGAAATCGGAATAACCGTTACAGACTAAATCGTCGCTGACGGACAAGATAGGTTCCCGGAAATACCGCACTTCACCGCCCCCCCCAATCCACGCTGCATCAGACGGGCAGAGCAACACCGCGATTCAGTTGTGTTTGGCCCTGAAGGGAAATAGCGAATGCTAAACGATGTCGCCTCTTAGATCTCTGCTTCTCGCCCTGAGTAAATAGACAGCTGGCCCACTTGACACCCAATTGTTCCGCTAGCCAAATTTCATGACGTGAACCGCCAAAACAAGAACACCGTAACCACTTATCAAATAACACCTTACAGTCGTGACAGTGCTTTGACAGATGTTTGACGGCGTCCGGACACGATCGGGTTGAGCTCCGCCGATAATACGCGTATCCTCGCCACGGCAGAATGGAATTTGCCGCCGAGCAGTCTGGTTTACCCCAGCGTTCGACGATTGATGATCGAATCTGTGACTCGGCTGTTAATAGCTTGCAAAGTCACTTACTGGCCCCGTTAAACAAGGTTCTGACAATCCATGAGTGGATCACTGACATCTTTGGGATTACCCAAATCCCTTTCTTCTGAAATCGAAGCCAAGCGAACTCAGTCTCAGGCTGACAGCGAAACACTGCGTCAAGCCTTCTCAAAATCCCAGCTTCGCTGGGACAATGTCGATTGGATTGTCAGTGGCTTCCTGTTCTTTATTCACTTGGGCTGCGTGGCAGCGTTTGTGCCTGCCTTCTTCAGCTGGCAGGGACTGGCAATCTGTCTGGCTTTGCACTGGTTTACGTGCAGCATCGGAATTTGCCTAGGCTATCACCGGTATCTTGCTCACAAGTCAATGAAGCTGCGAGCACCCGCTGAGTTTGTTGTGATGCTTGCAGGAAGCCTGTCCGGAGAAGGTTCTCCTATGACATGGGCGGCGACTCACCGACTGCATCATCAAAAATCAGATCAGGATGGCGATCCACATTCTCCGTTGATTGGCGCTTGGTGGTCTCACATTATGTGGCTGTTCATCAAGCGAAAAGAACAGGACAAAGAACTACTGTGGAGAAAGTACATTCCGGAACTGCTGAATCGTCCGATCATGCGTTTCTTTGAACGGACATTTCCAATATGGCTGTGGGTTCAGGGACTTGTGCTGTTGGCAGGTGGCTGGGCGTACAATAGTTGGCAAATGGGTGTGTCGTGGCTGGTATGGGGCATGTGCGTTCGAATGACGGCCGCTTACCATTCAACATGGTTTGTGAATTCGGCAACGCATTTGTGGGGATATCGCAACTACGATACTCGCGATGAATCTCGAAATCTGTGGTGGGTGGCCGTTCTGGCCTACGGCGAAGGCTGGCACAACAATCATCATGCTCACCCAAGCGTTGCTGCTGCGGGCCATCGCTGGTGGGAAGTGGACATCACATGGTGGTCGATACGTCTTCTGGAAATGGTCGGGCAGGCCTATGATGTAAAGGCAAGAATTCCCAAGGGCCGTAAGGCTGACGATATCGACACCACAGATATCGACACCACAGATATTGATGCCTTTGCCAAGTCTTCTCAGCCGCTGACTGACACCGCTGCATAGTTAATTGCGGACTTTTCAAAGCACACTCAAAGCCCCGTCTGTTAATTCAGGCGGGGCTTTCTTTGTTTCATCGTTTTCAATCGCTGAGCTTTACGATGCTATCGATCGCTTTGCTTCGGCCACTGGCGTGCCGAAGTGCTTCGGCTTCCGCAAATGGACAGCCAGCCAGGATCCTGTCTGCCCGCACTATGATGGCGACTTAGTTTTTCAAAACTGCGCCGCTTACAAACACACAGCCCAGTGATTGAGGCCTGTCATCGCCGGAAAACCGCTCTTGGGCGCTGTGTCCTCGCAGGACGATCGCCGCCAGATGTTCAAAATGTGAGTCTCCGTCCGCGCACGAGTGCGATGCATAGCACGACCGAAGTTCTGCAGCTATGCTGGTGACTTGCCAGGACACTGTTCCGCAGCGTGGACAGCGTTCTGTTGATTTGGCGAGCATCATTCATAGGAGTTCATTTATGTCGAAGCAGGCAACACATATTCCTCGACGTCGCTTTTTACAAACGGCGGCTTCAGCGGTCGGTGCCACGGCACTGGCGCCGATGATTATTCCCAGTTCCGCTCTTGGGCGCGACGGGGCCGTTGCTCCAAGCGAACGAGTTGTCGTGGGAGGCATTGGTATTGGCAACCGAGGCACCTACGATCTGGGCTGCTTTCTTCAACAGAAGGATGTTCAGTTTGTGGCAGTCTGCGACGTTAAAGAAAAACGTCGAGTCGCGGTTAAGAATATGGCTGACAAACAGTACGGCAACGAAAACTGCGACATGTATCGCGACTTTCGCGAGCTGCTGGATCGTTCCGACATCGACGCCGTTCTGATCGCGACCGGGCCAAACTGGCACGCCACAGCAGCGATGACGGCAGCCAAAGCTGGGAAGGACATGTACTGTGAAAAGCCAGTCACCAAGAACATCAGCCAGAGTCTGATTCTTGCCGAAACCATGCGACGAACGGGACGAGTTTTTCAGGCCGGAACTCAACGTCGCAACCTGCCACACTTTGCCTTTGCCTGCGAACTGGCTCGCACCGGAAAACTTGGCAAACTTAAGAAAGTGTTTGCTCACCCGGCTGGAATGCAGGCGATGATGAGCGGTTGGCTGGTTCCTGAAACCGAACCTGATAAAGAAGCTGTTGATTGGGACATGTATCTGGGGCCAGCCGCATGGCGTCCGTTTAACGCGAAACTGCTGGATGGTTTCAACTTCGAAAAAGGCGGCGGCCTGGTCGGCGGCGGCGTTTTGGAATGGGGCTCTCACTGCGTCGATCTATGTCAATGGGCCGTCGACGATTGCCTGCCGCCCGTCGAATACAACGCGCCCAAAGATGGTGAACTTGTCGCAAGATACGAAAACGGTACCGAGCTGATCTTCCGTGAAAAAGGCTGGATCCCTTTGGGGTCATGCCCCGTACGTTTTGAAGGTGAGACCGGTTGGGTTGAAGCTGGCGACAGCGGAAAAATCGTCCTCAGTTCACCGGAGTTGCTTGCTGGCCGAGAGGTTGCGGAAATCGGCGGATATCCGGCAACATATCACGTTCGTGATTTTCTGGACTCTGTAAAAACTCGCAGCCAGCCAAGAGGAAATGCTGACGCGGCCTGCAACGCTCATATTGCCTGCCACGCCGCCAACATCGCTCTGCATCTGGGACGACAGGTTAAGTACGACAACGCGACTCACTCGTTCATTAATGATGAACAGGCGAACCGCCTGCGTTCGGAAGCCCTGCGAGAACCGTGGCGGCTATAGAGCCAACGTGCCCCCGCAAACCTGAAGGCCTCGTGCCCTCAATCGAAATCGTCACTTCAACAGCGACGGTCGCTTCGGCTTTCTACAAACGCATCATCGTACCCCAATCATGTCCCCCAAATCACGGACCAAAAATCATGTATACCATTCGACATTATAGTCACATGGCAGTTCTTATTGCCGCGTGTATTTCCTTTGCTGGAACATCAGCATCAGCCTTTGACGATCCCACTTCGGTGGCAAAAGAACAGGTACTGCTGGCCCTGCTGCGATCCGATGCTGCCGCTGCCGACAAAGCGCTGGCCTGCAAGAAACTGGCGATCCATGGATCAGCCGCAGCTGTGCCCGATCTGGCAAAGTTACTGCCCGACGCGCAGTTGTCATCATGGGCGAGAATCGCACTGGAAGTCATCCCTGGACCTGAGGCCGACCAAGCTTTTCGATCCGCAGTCGAAGTGCTGGACGGTCACCTTTTAGTAGGCACCATTAATTCCATTGGAGTTCGCAGGGATGCAAAAGCCGTTGATTCGCTGATAGCCAAACTGCAGCATTCTGATGCTGCAGTCGCTTCTGCCGCAGCTGTTGCTCTGGGACGAATTGGCAACGCAGCCGCAACAACATCCCTTCGAACAGCACTCGCAACAGCCCCTGCAAATGTGCGTTCGGCTGTAGCAGAAGGCTGCGTGCTTTGTGCAGAACACCTGCATGCCGAAGGAAGTATGACGGCTGCCACAGAACTCTATGACGAAGTCCGCAAGTCGGACGTCCCGATGCAAAGAATCATTGAAGCCACTCGAGGAGCAATTCTGACTCGAAATCAGGGTGGCATTCCGTTGTTGATGGAAACTTTCCAATCACCGGATAAGAAGCTGTTTCAGCTGGCACTCGGCACCGTCCGCGAATTTCCGGGCGGTGAAGTCGACGCGACTCTGGCCGCGGAAATGCTACGAGCTAATCCGGAACGTGCCGCGCTGATTGTACAGGCGATGGCAGATCGTCCGACGACAGTCAAGCTGTCGACGGTTCTAAACGCCACTGAAAAGGGTGACAAATTGGTACGCCTTTCAGCCATTGACGCACTTCGGCGCGTGGGCGACGACTCGTGTCTGGCAGCATTGCTGAAAATCGCCATCGAAAATGATCCGGAATTGGCTCAGGCAGCAAAGGATACTTTAGCCGGACTTCCCGGTCAGCGGGTTGATGAGAAAATTGTCGCCCGTCTTCCAACAGCTGAGGGTGCCACCTATCCGCTATTGCTTCAACTTATTGGGCAACGCCGCATTGATGCTGTCGAAGAAGTTTTGAATGCACTGGATCACGCGGATCCAGAGGTCCGCACTGCTGCACTTACAGCCCTGGGCGAAATCGTTTCATTGAAAAGACTGTCGGTGCTGACAGCGCAGGTTGTGACCCCCAAGCACAAGGAAGATTTGCCGGTTGCTCAACAGGCTTTAAAAGCCGCCAGTATTCGCATGCCTGACCGCGAAGCCTGTGCGGCGGAACTTTCGGCAGCCCTCGATCTTGCTCCTGTCGCCGCCAAAAGTACTCTGCTGGAAATCCTTAGCGACGTCGGAGGCGCAACGGCTTTGCAGTCGCTGGCAACCGCTGCCAAAAGCAACGATCCAGAACTTCAGGACACCAGCAGTCGTCTGCTGGGCAAATGGAATGGCGTTGACGCCGCTCCCGTTTTGTTGGATCTGGCTAAGACTGCTCCGTCCGTGAAGTATCAGGTTCGAGCTCTGCGTGGCTACATTGGACTGGCCAGAAAATTCGCAATGCCCGAGGCGGAGCGTGCTGAAATGTGTCGAAACGCAATCAACGCGACTCGTCGCTCAGACGAGCACATGCTGGTTCTGGACGTCCTGAAACTGCATCCCAGCGTAGATGGACTAAAACTGGTTATCAGCGCAATGGAACGTCCAGATCTGAAAGACGGTGCCACAGAAGCCGCACTTGTGATCGCTCAGAAAGTCAGTGGCAAAGGCGACGACATCAGCGCATTGATGGCTGGAATCGGCCTTGGGAAAGTGAAATTGGAAATCATCAAAGCCGAATACGGAGCCGGAGCACATCAGAAAGATGTCACCGCCGTTCTGAAAAAACAGGCAGGCGATTCTCCGCTGATCACTCTGACTCCAGCCGGCTATAACGAAAGCTTCGGCGGTGACCCCGCTCCAGGCACTGTAAAGCGATTGAAGATTCAGTATCGCTTGAATGATAAAACCGGAGAAGCGGCATTCGCCGAAAACGCTCTGATCATTCTGGCAGTACCGAAATAGTGATTTGAATCACTGCAGCGGCGGCGTTACCGAAATTTGTAAATGCTCTGGCCAAAACATCCGATGTCGACAAAACAAACAACGGGTATTTGGGCTCGTCGATGCACCGTCTGAACGCGTCTGCCCCCGTTCGAGCCTTAGCTCGACGGGGACGCAGACAGTCCTGAACGAAACGTTTCGCAACGCAACAGCAGCGCGTCTGGACACTGACTGCCCCATTTGCCGCCCGGGCACTCTTCATCGCAAACGCCAACTTTTTCGATCAGCAACGCGACCCCGCGTCACGCGTCGATGCCACTGTCAGGACAGAATGTCCTGAATGACATGGCCAGCGACATCCGTCAGGCGAAAACGACGTCCATTGTATTTGTAGGTCAGTCGTTCGTGGTCCATCCCCAGCAGATGCAAAATTGTGGCATGAAGATCATTGATGTGGACCTTGTTATCCGCAGCCTTGTAACCGATTTCGTCGGATGCGCCATAGTCGACGCCACCTTTGATTCCGCCACCCGCCATCCATGCACAAAAACAGTGCGGATTGTGATCGCGACCGGGTTTTGCTCCTGTTTGCGCAATAGGCAGACGACCAAACTCACCGCACCAGATGACCAGCGTGTCTTCCAGCATTCCGCGATCGGCAAGGTCGCTTAGTAAGCCAGCAACCGGGCGATCAGTTTCTCCGGCGAACTGACGATGATTGCCTTCGATGTCTGCGTGGCCGTCCCACGAACGCTGGTTTTCCATTCCGCCGGAATAGATCTGCACGAAACGGACTCCGCGTTCAACCATCCGCCGAGCCACCAGACATTGCTTTGCGAAGTGGTCACAGCGGTCGTCGTTGATACCGTATAGATCCTGAATGTGCTTCGGTTCTGACGCGATGTCCAACGCTTCCGGAGCCGACGACTGCATGCGATAAGCCAGTTCAAAACTTTCGATTCTCGCCGCCAGTTCGCCTTCGGCCTGGTAATGTTCATGGTGCAGATTATTGAGCTGTTTCAGCAGATCAAGTTCGTTGCGCTGAGCAACCGCAGACACCGATGCCGGGCGCACAAGGTTATCGATCGCCTCTCCCGTTGGCTTCAGCCATGTCCCCTGATACACGCCCGGCAGAAAGCCTGCACTCCAGTTGGCGGCGCTGCCTTTGGGCAGGCCTCGGCCTTTCGGATCGCTCATCACCACAAAGCCAGGTAGATTGCGGCTTTCGCTGCCCAACCCATAATTCACCCACGAACCTACGCACGGAAAACCCATACGAGGCAATCCGGTATTCATTGCAAAAAGCGCCGGAGAATGATTGTTCGATTCTGTGTGGCCGGAAAGAATGAAGGCCATCCTGTCAACATGTTCACCCAGATGCGGGAATATCTCGGGCACCATCTTGCCGCATTCGCCTCGCGGTGCGAACTTAAACGGAGACTGCATCAGATTGCCGACGGCATTTTTAAAAAAGCCGGTCGTGTCTTTAAACTCCGGATCGAATTCGCGAATCGACTTGCCATTCCATTTGGTCAGTTCCGGTCGATAATTCCATGTGTCGACATGACTGGGGCCACCATTGACAAACACCCAGATCACGCGCTTTGCTTTCGCGGGAAAGTGACTATCCTGCGGCGCCAGCGGATTGAGTGCTCTTGCGGCCAGATTATCGTCGGCCATTGCTGAAGTCTGCAGACCAGATTCCAGTAGACCTTCATCCTGCAGCAAACCGGCAAGTCCCAGCATGCCGAAACCGCAACCAGTGCGTGACAGCAGTTGCCGACGAGTTATTGAATTTTGGTGGGTCATATTCGCAGCCATTCGCGATGGGGTTACTCGATATACACAAACTCATTCATGCTCATCAGCGTCTGACACAAATCAACTAACGCTGCCGTTCTGCCGTTGCCGGATCCCTGTTGCCCGTAGAGTTCGCTTTGTTGCTCAACAAACTTCGACAGCAATTGCATTTCCTGACCTGAAGGTAATCTCGCAAACGCCAGACGGAATGCTTCAGTCACCCCAGCTTCTGTTGAATCGATCGGAAGTTGTGCTGCAAAAGCCGTTGCGTAGGCACGTCCCTGCGAGCTGTTCATAAACATCAGCGCCTGCGGAGCGATCGTGGTTGTTGATCGCTGGCCGATGCTGACAAGCTGTTCGGGCCAGTCGAACAGCATCATCATAGGAATCAGCTGGCTGCGTTTAATAAAGAAGTAGACACTCCGCCGCGTCATGTTGAGATCCAGTGTACCTGGGCCGTACATGGTGCGGTCCAGTTTTCCCGAGACCGCCAGCATCGAATCGCGGACAGCTTCTGCTTCTAAACGCCGTGTAGTCCATCGCCATAACAACCTGTTTTCGCCATCAATGTCTGCTCGACCTTCGTCGTGTTCGGCGGACTGCAAATACACACTGCTGGTCATGATCAGGCGATGCAGTCGCTTTAACTGCCAGCCATGTTCTATCAAATCATTGGCCAGCCAGTCGAGCAATTCCGGATGAGTGGGACGATCGCCGGACACTCCAAAATCGTTCGGGGAGGCTACCAGTCCTCGACCAAAATGGTGCTGCCAAACACGGTTCACAATCACTCGCGCCACTAGACTTCCGGCACCCTTATCTGCGTCGGTCATCCAGTTAGCCAGGGTTGCTCGACGAAAGCTTGTCCTGGAATCTTCCGTGGGACGAGCTACGTGCCAGGTTGCTACGTCGGTCATATCCGGTGTCAGCACCTGCAAAAAACCAGCGGTTGCAACGGCCTGCTTTTGATGAACATCGCCGCGAGTCAGGACGTACGTTTGCGGATAGAAGTGGGGGAAACCGCGTCCGTCTGCATGATGGGACATCTTCGGCAAACCTTCGCTGCTGACCATCACTTTGGCCATCTGCAATTGCGGTCCTTTCGCCTGATGCTCACTCAATGCATTGTGTTTGGCTTGCCATTCCGGCAGACTCGTCGCAAACCATGCCTCAGCACATTTCCATGCCACGGACGATCGGTTGCCCGTTAACTTCGCCTGTTCTAACGCTGCGGAAATGGCCGGATCCGTGCCGGTGCTGCCCACGCTGGCCGGAAGATCGGCCTTGCTGCCAACGGACAATCGAAATCGACCAATGGCATGCTTTGGATTCGGGTGCTGCAGCGCCAGCGTAATCGTCCAGCGAACACCAGGGGCGGATGGCACCTGTTCAGTGTTAACTGCTTTAGAGAACTCAAACACGGCTGCCTGATCTTTACCGATGCCGCCTGCATCGACGGCCCAACCGGATACTGGATCGTGATCAATCGATGCTGCTACACTCAGCGAATCAGTGTTTTGCTGATGCGTGGCTACAGCAGAAGCCAGCTTCACCGAATCACTCGCAGCATCTGTTGTGCCACGCGGCTGTGCTTCGACCTTGATGTCACCCATCGCAAAATTTCCGTTGGGCGCGCGACCGGGACCTTTCTGCGGTAGAGAATCGTGCGTCAAAACTTCCAACCGTAATGATTTGGCTATGTGGCCTCGTGATGCTGCAGTAATTGTAAGAGTGTCTTTGTTCGGCGTGTCACCAACCGCCAGCCACGATCCGTCGCCCTGAGATTCAAACGTTGATCCGTTGGTCGCACTGATTTCCAGCACGTTCAAAGTCTCCCAGTCTGAAATGACGTCGCTAGTGTTGTATCCAGGTAACCAGGCGGCAAATTGTTTGGGAACCTGTGTTTCCTCAAACGCCTTAAGGTCAGTCTGTAATTCAGACAGGCGAACTGCCCATGTCTGTTGGCGCTGCAGGTTGGCTTCCGGGTCCAGATCCAGTTCGATTTCGCTGCGAATAGTCGATGTAAACGTGGCCGCCATGCGGTAGTAGTCAAGCGACGGAATCGGATCAAATTTATGATCATGGCATCGAGCGCAGCCGACGGATAATCCCAGAAAGGCCACGCCTGTTGTCGTGACTATGTCGTCGAGTTCGTCGTACCTCGCCGATTCAAATTCGGCTTCGGTTAACTGAGTCGGAAAGGCTCCGGCACCCAGAAAGCCAGTAGCCATCATGGCTAGAGGGTTATTCGGTGCAACTTCGTCGCCCGCCAGTTGCCACTGAACAAACTGATCAAAGGGCAGGTCGCTGTTGAAGGCTTTGATCAGAAAGTCGCGATAGTGATAAGCGTGAGGACGATCATAGTCCTGTTCGTACCCGTGTGATTCAGCAAACCGAGCCACATCCATCCAGTGCCGCGCCCAGCGTTCGCCATAATGCGGAGACTGCAGCAAACGATCTACGACGTTCTCCCAGGCGGACGAATCTTTATCCATCGTAAACTGCTGAACCTCCGCATCCGTCGCAGGCAAGCCCAGTACGTCAAATGTGGCTCGCCGAATCAGCGTCCTTTTGTCGGCGACTGAATTCGGCAGAATGCCGGCGGTTTCCTGTTTATCAAGGACGAATCGATCAATCGGCGTGCGACACCATTCCACATGATCCACGTTTGGCACTGCCACAGCCTTGAGTTTCTGAAACGACCAAAACCGGCGATCATCGTTCGTGACCTGCATGGCGGCTTTCGATCGTTCGACTTTCCCATCCACCAGCGGCTTGTCATATTGAGCACCGAGATTGATCCAGCGGCGGATGCTTTCGATCGCCTCGGCAGGAAGCTTGTCTGCTTTCAGTGGCATGTGCGGTTCGGCAACGTGACTGATTAACTGCACAAGCTGGCTGTCATCAGCGGTATCGCCAACATAACCACTGCCCAACAAAGCTTCGTGCGTTGACAGATCAAAGTCCGCCTTAACGGATTTGCCACCATGACAATCCAGACAGTGCGTCACCAGGATTTTCCGCACATCATTGCGGAACAAATCGGTGCCCTGCTTTACTCGCTCTGCGTGATCGGCTGAGATTGCTTTTGGCGACGAAGTTGTTGCCGGGGCCTGACGCTCATCCGCATGGATTTTTAAGCAGGCCGTTGCACACAGCAAAACGCTGAAGTTGATCCAGCGCCATCGATTTTTTAGACAGGAAATGGCATCAGCTTTCATGAGGTGAGTTCCGGAAGGAATCGCAGGAGCTCGGAAAAACGATTCTGAAGAATCATGATCGCGTGCGAGCACTGCCGATCGCATCAGGCGGGCGATCTATGATGTCATCACACAGCAGCCGATACAAGCTCACTCAATCGGCAGTTACTGCCATGCGTGCAGGCCGACGAAACTGCTGCCGGATTTTTATCACAATAAAAAAACCCCGCCTGAAAAGACGGGGTTTTCTTGTAAGTCCCGGAAGCAACGAATCCCAGGGGGGCGGAGGACTCAAGCTGCTTCCGGGGGCGATTGGCCTAAAATGTTTTCGAGTGAGTTTATCTATGAATGTTTGTGTTTCGAAGTTGTTTTGCTCAACTCCCTCATGTGTGAACGGAACTTATTCGGATTCTAAAAACGGGTCAAGACATCTTCGATGCCTTCAAACTTCCGACCATCTTAAGCTGCAGCACGTTCAAACGCCGCAATTCATTGACTTTCGTTTACTATCAGAGTGTTTCGGCATAAGCTGCCGCTTATTAGTGGATCAGAATTCATAAAAGTTTTTCCAGAAAGCAGCCTCGAATGCAAGACGATTTATTCTCAGTGGAAGACCAGGTAATTCTGGTGACGGGCGGAAGTCGGGGAATCGGTCGAGCGATCGTCGGAGGCTTTGCTGTGAGAGGCGCAAAGGTTGTGATTTGCAGCCGCAGCATCGAATCTGTTAATGCTGCCGTAAATGAACTGACATCCGCGGGGCACGTTGCCTGTGGTTTCGCATGCGATGTCAGCAAGTCAGACGACATCAGAAACACAGTCCAGCAAACGCTTGAGAAATTTGGTCGGATTGACACGCTTGTTAACGTCGCCGGTGTGAACCGACGGAAACGAGCCGAAACGGTCACAGCAGAAGACTATCAGTTTGTGATGGACACAAATCTGAAGGGAGCGTTTGAGATGTCGGTGGAAGTTGGCCGACATATGATCGAACGCAAAGCGGGCATACAAATCAACATCGAATCGTTGAATACTCACATGCCGCTGAAGGGCGTACTTCCGTATGCCATGAGTAAGTTCGGGATGTACGGTATGACTCGCGGCTTAGCTCTGGAATGGGGCCAGCACGGTATTAGAGTTAACAGCTTGGCGCCGGGGTTTATTTTGACAGACCTCACCGAAAAACTGTGGTCTGACCCAACAATGCTGGATTGGAATTCAAAGAACGCTCCGCTAGGGCGACTGGGAGTTCCCGAAGACATGGTTGGCACCGCGGTGTTTTTGGCGTCAAAAGCGTCGGCCTTTATGACCGGGCAGACGCTGTACGTTGATGGTGGTTTCAGTAGCGGCTGGAGCTGGCCGATTCCCTTGGATTGATTCTAGAAAAGTAAGAATGTCAGACACCGATATTAGTCGTGTGATTCAGGAAAATCTGTCGACCGTTTTGTCCGACATTGCCCGCGTCTGCAAACGTGTTAACCGTGCCTCGGTCGAAGTGAAGCTGGTCGCCGTCACAAAATATGCGGAATGGAAATGGGTAGAAGCTCTGGCCGAAATACATTCGACCTTTGGCGAAAACCGGCCTCAGCAACTGGCAGAACGCTGTGTTTTGCTTCCACACATTCAATGGCATCTGATTGGGCAACTGCAACGTAACAAAGCACAGCAAGCCGTGCAGACGGCCGCGTTGATTCATTCGGTTGATTCAGACAAGCTGCTGCATAAGATCGCGTCTGTTGCAGAAGAAATGAATGTGCGCCCTGACGTTCTGTTGCAGGTGAACGTATCGGGTGAACAATCGAAATCTGGTTTCGCCCCGAACGAACTGCTCAGCTTATGGATGCATCTGCAACAATATGCACCGCTCGTCAACGTAGTCGGACTGATGACGATGGCTCCGGCCAGTGACAATCCGGAAGAAGCTCGTGCCACTTTCCGCGGTCTCTGCAAACTGCGTGACAGCATAAATTGCCAGCAGATCGAATCCACATGGAACTTAAGTCAATTATCTATGGGCATGAGCGGCGATTTTGAAGTCGCAATTGAAGAAGGCGCGACACTGGTGAGAATCGGTAGTCGCCTGTTTGAAGGACTTGCCAGCGCAGAAGGTTGAACGACTGGGCATAGTGAAGGCCGTTCCTCTGATACTAACGGACTGACCGAACCGAATGCCCGCCGATCACCTCGTTGCTAAGCCAACGACCTCGGCGTAGTCCCGGATCCCATATCTTTCGTCACCCCACGCCATCGCCCGCCGAGGCGTCTGGGCAGTTACATAAAGGAGTTTAGCATAGCGACGTACTTCATGAAGAAGCTGATAATGATGTATCCGATGAAGCAGGCGACAAGTCCCCAGATGATGCGAGCAATTACGTTCGTCATCCATGTCATGGCTCGATGTGCGTCTTCGTCAAACCGGTGACTCAGACGATCCAGTGCTTCAGGAACTGTTCCGGATTCTTCTGCCGTTTCCACAATATGTAGAAACTCGGTCGGAAACAGGGTCGTAGCCTTTAATGCGTCTGTCAGTGTTTCTCCCTGAGAAAGGTCGTCCCACACGAAAGGCGTCGCAGCAACAAACGCTCCATTGCCCGTTGCTTTCAAGCTGGATTCAATGGATGGCTTAATGCTCATCCCGGCGCGCTGTGTCAGTGAAAAGCACCACGAAAAACGAGCTATTGCAAACGTCTTCATGCAATAGCCCACTCCTGGAATCATCATCAGAAAGGGATGTAGTGCCTGCTTTCCAGACGTGCTGCGCGTAACAAAAACGTAAGCTCCGAATGCAGTAAGGCAGGATCCGTAACACATCACAAACCATGTGATGGCCCCTTTGGTACCGACCAGCCCCAAACCCAGAATATCGGTTGTTGCTACACCGGCATCGGGCGAACCAATGATCCCCAGAATATAGATCAGCAAACCGATGATCAGAATCGCCGCGAACAGCTGAAACAGCGGCCAAAAAATCTGACTGCGAAATTCTCGCATGCGATTCACATTGGCCTCGTAGTAATCGGCTAGTGAATTAAAGACTTCCGGCGTCGATCCTGTTTGCTCACCGACGCTAAGCAAGTCCAGAAACAAAGGCGGATACCGCGGCCCCTGTCGAAGAAATGATGACGTCAGGTCGTCGCCTTTCTGGATGTCTTTGATCACGCGGCCCACCGTTTCCGTCAGTCGCGGATCCGTCGAGTGCGACGAACATGTCTTTAACGATTTTCGAACTTCGACCCCCGATTCCAGCATCCGTCCCATTGAGCGGCAAAATGGAAACAGCGCCTTCGCCGGAATTTGAGGGTTCTGGAACATAGGTGGTTTTCAGGCTGAAGACTTGCAAGGGACCGCAGATGATGGCGAATTCGGGCGTGAAGTGCACTCTCGACAGTAGATTGTCCGGAATTCAAACTCAAGTCAGCACCAATTAGCTTAGTCGAGCAAGTGGAAGCCGATAATTGTGTGGTAGTTAATCCAATTCAGCATGTAAGCCGCTCTTTCGGTATTATCGGATCAAATATAAACAACCAGCGATAACTGCCGAAGCATGGCCACATAGGTGGACAAAAAGCCAGTTCCATTTATTTAGAAATCGTTCGAATGTCTTGACAGACCAACGCCACCAGCGTGTAATCTACGGCTCTGGTGTACCGAACTTCGTCTTACGAGATTAGTACATCTTTGGATAACAGTCGATTTTGTTCTCTGCTGGGGAGTAGGGACCGGAATCACAAGACTGTTTGAAGAACACAGATTGATTTGTCGACGTACGCAGAGGGGTGTGGCGTCGGTGCGGCTGAAAGGGATTTTCGGCAACCTTCTCAAGATGGGTCGAAACAGAAGATCGTATGAGTCGTCTTCTGGATCAAAAATTAAAGGCTTCGCCATGGCTGGGTGCGATGGTAGTCGAGTGGTTATTACCGGTGTCGGAGTCGTTTCTCCAATTGGCATCGGTAAAGAACGCTTTTGGGATAGCTTAAAAAACAATCGCTCGGGAGTCGACTATTTACGGTCGATTGACACCGATCAGCTTCCGTCTCCGTTTGCAGCGGAGGTTCGGGACTTCGATCCTGTTCAGCATTTGCGAGATCGCAAGTTCCTGAAGGTGATGTCTCGCGACATGCAGCTGGGCGTCGCTTCGGCGGGGCTCGCTATGAAAGACACCGGGCTGGAAAACGGCGATATCGATCCATATCGCCTCGGCGTCGTGTACGGTGCCGGACGCATGACGACTCATCCTTCCGAACTGGCTGCCGCTGTTGAAGCCAGTTGTGATGAAGAACATGAATTTTCCATGACTCGCTGGGGTGAAGGCGGAATGGGGCGAATTGCTCCGCTTTGGCTGCTGCGGCAATTGCCGAATATGCCAGCTTGTCATATTTCCATCGACCACAACGCCTGCGGTCCGAACAATACAATCACCTGCCGTGATGCTTCGGCATTGCTGGCACTTTCTGAAGCTGTTCGGGTTATCGAAGCGGGACGTGCGGACGCGATGATTGTTGGAGCCTGCAGCTCTAATATTCACCCGGTTGACATCGCCAAGTTTCACCGTTTTGAAGGACTGTCACAACGCAACGACGATCCTTCACGCGTTTGCCGTCCCTTCGACTTTGAACGTGACGGCGCCGTTGTCGGTGAAGGCGCTGCGTCTTTTGTAGTCGAAAGTTACGAACACGCCCGACGTCGTGGTGCTGACATTTACGCCGAAGTACTTGGCGTTGGTGCTGGCTGTGATGGCAGGGGCCACGCGAATGAATCTGCCGGCCTCGGGCTGGTGCGCGCAATCGAAGCCACAATGCGCCGATCCGGGATTCGTCCTGAAGAACTCGGCCATATTAACGCTCAGGGCAAGAGTACTCAGCCAGACGACATCGTTGAGTCCCGAGCGTATTATCGAGCCCTCGGAGACTGCGTCCTGAAAGTCCCCGTCACCGCCATGAAAAGTTTTGTGGGACATTTTGACGCTGGTGCTGGCGCTGTTGAACTGGCTGGAACATTGTTGTCGCTGAGAAACGGCCTTGTTCCAGCAACGCTGAACTACGAAATTCCGGATCCACGCTGTCGCCTTAACGTCGTCAATGATGGACCTCTTAAACTCAAGACACGAACTGCGTTGACTGTTAACCGAACAGCCATGGGCCAAAGTGCGGCTGCTGTTCTGCGAGCCATCTAACGAATCGTCGTTCTGCGACAACATTCGTCGCAGTACACACAAAATCGAATAGACGGGGCAATTCGTTTGAGGCAGCATTTAAGTGCCCCAGGTGAAAACCTTACTGAACTGCCAGGTTGTGTTCGGCTGAACGACGAAGACCTCTCGGGCTCATGTGGCGAATGAGCGAATTCGTTTCAGAACGCTCGGTATAGACCAAACCAGAAGACTCCGGTGTTGTTGCTCAGCGAATAACCGTACTCCGTCCGAATAGTGACGTTCTCGACGAAGCTCAGCAACGGAACCTGAAAGTATAGACCCGCTCCGATGGCGTGGTCGACTTTTCCCTGAGCTTCGTTCAACAGATACGAACGTCCCACGTCGTAGAACAAAGCTCCGTCAACCGAATGAAGAGCGGCAGTGTTGTCCAGCACACTATAATCAATGTCGCCCCCCAGCGGAAAACGCCACTCGACCGAACTTAACCAGAACGCATTGCCTTCCGTAGCTGTTGCGTTGCGACCGCGAAAGCGACCGGGACCACCAAAGCGAAAGTGTTCTCCGTTGTCATCCCAGCCGTAGCCGCCTGCAATTCTTCCCGCGACCTTTGTGTCTGATAGCCAGCCCGGAGCCTGTTTCAATCGCTGCACGGCTCCGAGTTGCCCGGACATGCGATCGTACGTGGCCCCGCCACCAAATGCCTTGAACCCGTGTTCGTAATTTGCGTCGAATCGAACGCCGCGGTCCGGGTCCCAGTAGGGCATCTGAGAGTCAGCGTGATACTGCACACCGAACGCACGCACATTTCCGTACTGTTCGACACGCGGATCAGTCGAGCGTGTGTTGTCTTCATCCGGGAAAAAATTGTCCCCGAACCGTGTATAGAAATCGACGTAGCTGAGATCCGGGTAGATCAAACTGGTTGTATAATTAATCACCCGACGCAGAGCAAACCGAGCCTGGTGACCGGGGTCGTTTGCTAAAGTGGAAAACAACGCGTATTCGTAACGTCCCAGCAGCTGCCAGTTGGATGATGGCACGTTGTAGATCACCGCATCGACGCCAGCCGAAATGTGATCGTCATTCCGAGAAGCAGTTGCGGCCGTATAAGCTAAGAACGGAGACACTCTGTACCTGTTGGAACTGATCAAGGCGGCTCGCAGACCGATGCGTCCATCCTTATCGACGCCCAAGCCAGCCACAGCGCCACGTTGATGCCATGGCTGCATCAAAGATGCTTCGTCGACCGGTGTGTAAAAAGGACTGACCCGTACGCTGTATTCCGACTTCCAGAAATTATTCTGCGGATCGGAATCAATCACGCAGCCTTCCGGGTCGACAATGACCTGCGATGGCTTTTCAGCTGACACAATCGTCACCAGCCAGTCGTTTGGTGAGGTCTGTTGCACCTGCACGTCGTCGGGAAGATTCTCCAGAGATTCTGACAGGGTGGCCAGACGAAAAGGCCTGGATGTACCGCCAAAACTGACTTCCAATCCGACGCGTTCGCTGCCATTGCCAGTTGCCGAAATGCGAGCCTGAGTTTCATAACCCTGCGACGTTTCAGTGACTGTAACCTTCTTCAGATTCCAGTCTACGGTGCCACCCTGCTCTAACCACTGGTGAAAGAACGGTTGCCAGTCATCACCAGTAAAGGCTTCCAGTTCTCGCTGAAAATCGGCGACATGCAGCACCTTAAACCTGTACTCAGAAAAGAGATACTTCATGAAGGCAAAAAACTGTTCTCGCCCCATCCGTTGCTGAATCATACCTACAATTCGCGAGCCCCGGTCATAAACCAGCGAAAGCAGATTGTGCAGATGTCCGACGTCATCAAGAGATCCGAGGGCCGCACCGTGTCCACCGCGCCCCTGATAGCCTTCGTAACCTGTGTGTACCAGGCTACGATACTGAATGTTCGGCAGTTGAAAGGGACCGTAACCCGGAAGCGATAGCAACTCGGCATCGGCGCCGTATTTGTCTTCCATCTTTACACGAGTAAACCACGTGACCAGGCCTTCGTCCATCCATGGTTCGTGATAGCCGTCTGTCCCGACCGCCGAGTACCACCATTGGTGACAGATTTCGTGACTCACCAGATGTTCGACGTAGCGAGACGTATATTTTGGCGTCGCAAAAATGCGTTGGTCGATCATGACTACGCCGGACGACTCGTTTCCGTTCCAGCCAAAATACGATTCCACCAATTCGAACTCTTTGTACGGATAGGGCCCAAACCACAGTGAATACAATCTGATGGATTCTTCCGCCGTCTTCAACGAAAGCTCAGCATGAGCACGATGTTCGGGAAGAAACAAAACTCGTATTGGAATTCCATCTGCTGAACCTGTCAGTTCACTGAAGCGACGACTGGCCACGATTGTGAAGTCGCGAAGGCCTTCACCGCGAATTTCCAATCGTTGAAATCCATCGCCCTGATTCGAACTCGCCACCACGTGCCCGCCAGTCACAACTTTATGATCGGCCGGCAACTGCAGAGATACAGAATAGTTACCGGCTTCGTTGTACCAGGGCTGGTGCCATGCAATATATGGCACCGGTTGCCAATCGTTATCGCGAAAGACTGCCAGCACGGGATACCAGTTCACCAGATTGGTAACGCCCTTGTGTTGACCAAGTCGCCCCATCACCGCTGGAATTTCAATCCAATAATCCAGATTAATTTCGACCGAAGCACCCGAATCAACCGGCGCTGGCAGTTGCAGAATCAGATGCGTGTCTTCGTTGCTATCGAAACTCCACGAAATCGGCTGATCGCCACAACTTGCATCGTCCAGATGAAAACGACGGCCTTCGTAGTCGATGCTGTCTTCCGGTTCCAACCGCATTGATTCGAGAGTTCGCGCGCCGGCAACAATCATCTTGTCAGATAGTTTATGATTAGCCGTTACCTGAAACACCAATCGGTCAGTGGGTGCAGTTCCTGGATTTGTCCAGCGAACCGTTTGCCTAACGGAAACATGCCGCCGGTTCGGGTCTAAACGGATATCCAATAGATACTTAGGACATTCGACAGCGTTCTGACTTTTTCCGCCTCCGGCAGGCAACTCAGGTCTAGCGACCGGCAACGGTGAACTCGAAGGAAGATAGAACTCGTCCAACGCCACAGCGCGTGGCAGAGCGAAAACCGCCATGATCACGAAGAACGTGAAAAGGGTTGAACTTGAGTACAATTTTAGACGGCATGCCGTCATCGAAGATTGGTATCCGTACCAAGCCACATCGTGGCGTAACATGTTGCTTCAGTTGAAGACGCGTCCTGCACGTTATTTACCCGTCATCGTCATTTACTAGTCATCGTCAGAAACAGGGTGTGAACATCGGACATTCCCAAGCCAGCGTTAGCCTTTAACATTGCCCGCAAAACATTCTCTCACCAGTGCTGAATCCTGAACATGCGACGTGACTCTGCATTGGCGAAATTCATTGCACCAGATATGCGTTGTGGACTTGGATAACGCCCGGACAAAACCTAAATCGGCAACACCTGCCGAAGCCGCAGTCAGGTGCGCGTGGCGCTCAACAGGTTAGCCGTGCCGCGTGCAGCGGCAGTTCGGTTTTTTCAGAATCCCGGCTGCCATCAGGGATTTGGAGCGATCAGGATAATCCCGACAAGCAGGTCATAGGCGGCGTGGCAGCCGACCGTAATGCCAAAGCCTCGCAGAAAGAAAATCCCGGCAAAAAACATTCCTGCAGCGGCGCGGAATGAGAAGGTAAACAGATTAAATGCATCGGCTGATGGCCCCACATGATGTGCGAGTGCAAACACAAATGCTGTTGAACCCGCTGCCATAATCGCCGCCCATTGGGGGGGGAATTCAAGCAGTTTGAACGCATAGAATGCAATCGGAACAAGACACAGCCGAAACATCACTTCTTCGTAAACGCCCGCTCCAATAAACGACACTGCCCGTGTCAAATTGCCGGTCGCCAGTGTCAGCAACCGAGGATCGACGTTGTCTGGTTGCAGATTCACAAACAGCAACTGATGCACCTGCCCCACCATCACCAAAGCGATCGCCAGTAATAAACTTTCTGCCAGCATTCCCAATTGAGTATCCAGTCGAAATTGCCACGGATATTTACGAACAATATGCCATGTCAGCAGCACACCGACGACCAATAGCGGCAACAGCAGAATTTGCCCGAGACCTGCGTGGATCAGCAATGAACGCATCCAGTAGTCCGCCCCGTTTCTAATGCGTTCCGGATCAGTTTCGGCCAGCATTAGAATTCCGGCTTCGTAGATAGCGATCCACGGAGTCAGAAACAGCAGGCACGACAACGGCCGGCGAGCGTCGTTCCAATAGTCGAGCGGCTTAGAGGGAGAATCTGTCATCTGCCTGATCAAGAATGCCAGTTTGTTATCAGCTTGCCGTTTTCCAGAAGAATTCTCCCAGAAGCCGGTGCTGATTCGCGGACAATGATTTTCAAACTGGTGAGTCTGAAAGGCAGGCGTTGCCGCCGAAAATCAGCTCACTGTTGTTTCTATCGGTCGCAGTCAGTGGTTCAGTGCATCAGCGTTAGCTCGACAAAAAGCCGTGAAGCAAAATTCAAAGCAACACCGGCATACAGCCAGACCGTCCGGGGAAAATTCCCCGTTACGGGGTTCTGAAACAACCTGCCCCAAAGGAACAACTGCGAAATCTGCTGAGTCGCGATTAGCGATGCAGCACTTTGCTGTTCAGTGCCAGAATCTCTTCCCTCCGCTGCAAGTTCACCCAACGACAGGCGGCACCTTGACCGGTTAGTGAAACTGCGTTGACTATTGCGAAAAGTTCCATGTGCGCGGCTGACGAGGCGTAGAGTTCCCGGCAGTCGTCCAGTGCGAATTCCCGTCGTAATGTCTGCATCTGCGTTCTGCCGATGATTCATCAAAACCTGTACAACAGTCAGAAATCATACGCCGAAATCACGAGAGCATTTTCGGCGGCACGGAAAGACGGGAATGAAAAACGTACGTCAGCACATGAACACTCTGGAAGCGATCGCCATTTCACTAATTGGCACAAATACGGATACTGATTCTGACGGGCTGAACCTGCCTTCTGTCGACGGAATCGTAAACGTCGTGCAGGACGTTCGCGAACTGCTGTTCCCTGGCTATCGCAAGACTCGCAGGCCAGCGCCGTCTGAACGCCTGTTCGAATACACAAAGCTGCTGCGACGCATCGAAGCACATCTGCGGCTTGAAATCGGTCGAGCCGTCAGTCATAACTCGCACTCGACTCTAAAGCTGCACGACAAATCGGAACCAGCGGGGCACGATCATCGTTCTTCCGCGACGTTGTGCAGCCAGTTCCTCAATGCACTGCCAGCACTGAAGGCTACTCTGGAAACAGACCTCAAAGCCGCCTTTGACGGTGACCCTGCTGCTAAGACGAGCGACGAAATCATGCTGTGCTATCCGGGCATCGAAGCAATCATGGTTCACAGAATTGCTCACCAGTTATACAGTCTGAAGATTCCGTACCTGCCGCGAATTCTGTCCGAGTGGGCTCATCGAGAAACCGGAATCGACATTCACCCAGGAGCCGCCATCGGTCCTCGATTTTTCATCGACCATGGGACGGGCGTGGTAATTGGAGAAACCTGCGTTATCGGTGCCGGCGTGACGCTGTATCAGGGGGTGACACTCGGAGCATGGTCGTTTCCTCGCGATGAAGACGGTAATCTGATTCGCAACGAAAAACGCCACCCAACACTTGAGGATAACGTGACAGTTTATTCCAACGCCACTATTCTCGGGGGATCCACGATCATCGGCAACGGATCGTTAATCGGATCCAGCGTAACTCTAAGCCGCAGTGTTCCGGCGAACACCATTGTGACCATCGACAAACCTTCGCTGCGTTTTCGCGAAGCGGGTTAGGCGGAAAACGGACAGTACACAGCGAGCAAACATGACGTAGTTTCTTATATTGAGCAGCTTTATCCCGACCTGCGCAAAACAAACGTCTTCAATTTAGTGACATCAGGTACGCCAGTAAGTCACGGAATTCGATCAGCGACAGAGTCTTGCTCATGTCCGGCATAATGGACACGTTCTGTTCCACAATATCATCGATATCGTCTACAGGAATCTCAATTTCTTTCCCTTGGCTATCGGCAATCACAAGTTCCTGGTCCGATTCACGTACTTTGATTCCCGGCAGCGATTTTCCGGAAGCCAGAACAACCACTACGCTGCGGTAGTTCGGTTCGATATCAGCGCTAGGAGCTATGATGGCTCGCAGAAGGTGAGCCGGGTTTCGTTTTTTCGCAATCTCCTGAAGGCTTGGACCAACGGTGCTGCCTTTGTTACCGACTTTATGGCAACGAACACACTGAGCCTGCAGGTGAGAGTTAAACAGTATCTTTCCCAGCTTGCGATCTCCGCCGGTTAGACACATCGCATAACCAAGTTCCGGCGAAGTTGCGGCCGCTGCAGTCAACATCTCCGTCAGTCTGTTGTGGAGTTTGGAAAAACGAACATCTTTATCTGCACGCGACTGCAACGCTTCCATAATTTCAATCGATACTTTGCTGTTGCCAAGGTCTTCGAGCGAAGCGGGTGTCTTGCTAATCAAGAACGCGTCAGCATCAGACGTGGCAAGTTGTGTCATCAGATGTACGATCTTCTGTTGCAGCTGAGAACTCGCTTTCGGATACATCGACACCATCTCAGAATGTGCAGTCGGCATTTTTGCCGCCACCATCAGTTCCAGACTACGAACGCGTACGTCGTTTTCAGAACTTCCGATGGTCGTTGTCAGGGTCTGCGGCAGTTGAGGCGAATTCTGAGCATCCAGCAGATTCAAGGCTTCAACCACCAGCGTCGGGGCTGCGGTTGCGCTCATCGCCAGATTCGACAACATTGTATCGTCGACTCGCAGTTTTAGTTCCCCATGAACCTTCATCGCGGCTGCCTGAAGATCGGCATCCGTATGGTCAAGCAACAATGCCAGAGCAGTAGACGTTTGTTCGATCCCTGTATCTTTGATTCGATCACCGTATATCCGATGTCGCCCCGTGACACGATCCAGCGGAACCGGAATTTCCCACGACGCCAGAGCATCCAACGCTTCCAGTCGAAGCGTTATGGGTTTAATTTCGGAGCACGCAAATTCGACAAGACATCGAAATTCATCAATACCGCCCAGACGATAATTGGCGTTGATTGCTCGACGCAGAAACACTTCTGATTTTGGACCATCCATCAATGCGGCCGCCAGTTTGGGCAACGCATCAACAATGGAAAAGTCATCATGAATTGCTCGGGCCGCTTCCTCAGCAACAGCGTTTTCGCCATCGTCCAGAAATCCGGAGGCCTCAGCAGCCTTTTGATGCCGCAGAGCGACAACGGCACACAAGCGCAGCATCGAGGCGGACGAATGACTCAGTTCACCAAGCTGAACAGCCGTACCGCACGAAGCCATCGCTTTACAAACGGCATGACGCAGATACGACTCAGCGGGTTCTATTGATGCGGCTATAGACGTCAGCATTTCAAAGGCTAGCGCATGCGGATGATCAGCCAACGCCATCATTGCCATAAAGCGAACTCGATCATTTTCGCTGCTCAGCAAAGGCAAAAACCGTGCGCCGTCAACTGACCTGGCATCCGCCAAAAGCCGAGCTGCCTGGCATTGAATTTCAACGTCAGAATCCTGCAGCAGCGCAACCAGCGTCTGCTGAGATTCAGCGGCCCCAAAGTTGTCGGACTTCCTTATTGCGGCATTCAACTGACCAAGTCCCCACATCGCATGAATCCGGCCCAAATGTGCAGTCTCCGCGTTGTTTGCAACATTGCCGAGGATGCTTGCTTCGTCTCGTTTAACAAGTTCGAACTGAGCATTCAGCCGAATTCGTTGATCGGCATGCGAAAGTAGTTCGGCAAGTTCACTAACGTTCAGGTTCCCAAAGCCAGCGGCCAGCAACTGCTGCACAGCCGTGCGAATCGGTGAACCGGCGTGCCTGGGATCATCAATCTTCCAAACAGCGCCAGTTTGATTCAGAGGATATCCGCCGCCCCAATCGACGCCATAAAGTGCTCCGTCCGGACCGAAATTGATCCCAACAATTGGCAGGCTGTTCCCGATAGCGTGGTCGTTAACCATGTGGAACGACGCTCCGCTGGGCTGTGTTTGAAAGGCCATCTGCTCGCCTCCGGGAGCACCGGTCAAGAAGAAATAATCATGGTATTCCGGCCCCAAAGCTGTGCCAGGATTGAAGGCAAAACCGGCTGGACCATTGATTGAATACTGGATCGGCGGAATAATGTAGGCAGCTTGGCCAATGTGATGAGTGAACCAAAGCTGTTCGTCCGTCCACGGATTATACCGATCGCCTCGATACTGATAGTTGCAGCGCCAGCCGGCATCCATGTCCTTTACGATGTACACAAAGCGTTCGCGTTCGTTCGGCTGATCAGAATCGTTATCGACCCCGAATAGATTACCAAACTGATCGAAGGCCAATTCCTGAATATTGCGCAGACCGTGAGCGTAGACTTCAAAATTGGTGCCATCCGGATTGCACCGCATCACTCCACCCTGATTCGGATAATGAAACTTCGTTTCTTCGGCGGACGTTACACTGATACCTTTGTCCCCGATGCTCCAGTAAACCTTCCGTCCGGGCCAACTGTCAGTCCATGCATATCGTGACCGCCGTAAGCAATGTGCAGTCCAAAACCGGTTGCTACAACCTGGCGTTCGTCAGCAGCACCATCGCCGTTTGTATCCCTCAGCTTCCAGACGTCGGGAGCAATCGTTACGTAGACGTGATCATCGTGATGCAGCACTCCGGCCGCAATTCCGGTAACTTCTGTATTAAATCCGTCGGCAAACACGCGAGTTGTATCTGCCATACCGTCGCCGTCGGTGTCTTCAAGCCGATGAATCACTTCGCTTAGAAACATCAGGTCGGTGTAGTCGGAAGAACCATCGCCGTTTAGATCTTCGACGCGTTTGGAATTGTTTCCACCCGGAGCAAGCCGTTCGTGGTAAAAGTCACGTTTCTGTTCGACGCTTTGAAAACTGACATCGTTAACGATCCAGTCGGAATTGGCGCGAATGTCCAGGTCGTTGGCTTTGCGGCGTTTTGTCTGAGTCACGTAGGCTCGCCCCTGCTGATCAAAACTTATCGCGACCGGGTCCGGCACATTGATCGCCCCGGACCATTTCGAAAATTCCAGCGGCGACTGAGCAATCGCCGCATTCGCCAAAGCAGTCAACAGAAGGATGGCAGGCAGCCGAATTCTGAGTTGTAAAGCTGACATGAAGTGGCAATGACGTCGATTTAGATTAGCCGTGATAAATATTTCGTATGCGCTGGATTCTGACACCAACTTCCAGTCAATACCAGAGTCACATCGCGATTGGCAAAGGTCTCGGCGTGATGTATTTGCCGGATTGTCGGCAGCGAATGAAACCCCGGACTGGCTGCCCGAGATTTACCCCGTTCACGACTGTGCAGCAGCGTAGACAGCATTCGACCGGTTTAAAAAGATTCGGTAACTGCTCGCCAAGAAATATCCGTGTACTCAATGGTTTTCTTTGTAGGCGGTTTGCGTTAGATTGTGACACACAATCCCGCCTCCCCTTCATTCATGATGGATGTTTTCGCACCATGCAATGCCTCACGCTTCGCCACCTCGCACTGGCCCTGTCAATTGTTTTCGCTGTATCCGCCGCAACCATGGCGGCGGATGCCCCTGAGGGCTTTCGCCCTTTATTCAACGCCACAGACCTTAAGGGATGGCACGGAATGCCTCACTTCGATCCTCGAAAACTGGCGGAAATGCCCGAGGAAGAACGTGACGCCAAGCTGGCTGAATGGAACGCCGACCTGAAATCACACTGGACGGTCGAAAAAGGTGAACTCGTCAATGATGGCCACGGTGCTTATGCCGTGACCAACGAAGAATTCGGCGACTACGAATTACTGATTGACTACAAGACAGTGCCACGTGCTGACAGCGGCATTTATTTGAAGGCAACACCTCAGGTTCAGATCTGGGACTACACCGATCCAAGCAAGTTCGGTATCGACGCCAACCTTGGCAGCGGTGGCTTGTGGAACAACAGTTCAGGCGCGGCCGGCAAGAACCCGTTTGTTCTGGCGGACAATAGTTTTGGGGAATGGAACTCATTCCGCATTATGCAACTGGGAGCTCGCACAACGGTTTACCTAAATGGCATGCTGGTTGTTGACAACGCCATCATGGAAAACTATTGGGATAGAAAATCGCCACTCTTTGCCAAAGGCCCCGTTGAACTTCAGACTCATGGCGGTGAAATTCGCTGGAGAAATATTTTTGTTCGCGAGATCGCTCCAGAAGAAGCTAACAGTCTGCTGAGTGCTCATCAGGGCAAGGAGTTCCAGGCGTTGTTCAATGGCACAGATCTTACCGGCTGGACGGGCAGCGTTGACAATTATGAAGTTGTCGATGGGGCCATCCGCTGCAAGGCAGGTCACGGCGGACTTTTGCTGGCAGAAAAGGAATACGGTAACTTTATTGCTCGAGTCGAATTCAAACTGCCTCCGGGCGGAAACAACGGCCTGGCCCTTCGGAGTTCTGGCGATGGCGACGTAGCTTACTCTGGAATGTGCGAACTGCAGGTACTTGATTCAGAACACGAAAAATACGCGGGCAAGCTGGATGATCGACAGTATCACGGATCTGCCTACGGAATGGCGGCGGCTCATCGTGGCTACCTGCGAGAAACGGGTGAGTGGAATTTCCAGGAAGTCACCGTCGCTGGCAGCACCATTAAAGTGGAACTGAATGGCAGCGTAATCCTGAATGCTGACCTTTCCAAAGTCACCGACTTTATGGCCGAACGTCCTCACCCAGGCAAGGATCGCACCAGTGGCTTCTTTGGCTTCGCCGGACATAACGACCCAGTCGAGTTCCGAAACATTAGAATCAAGGAACTTCCTGCGACAGTAGCCAAGGTCGAAGCAAAGTAGTGCAGGCGTTTCGATCGCCTTTGCGTTCCAGAACGCGCTAAGGCGTTGTCAATTCAATCAGGCCGCCAGCACCGGAATTCCGGCGATGGCGGCTTTTCTTTTTGAACGACGCCGGTTCTGCCACGGCAGTATTAAATCTGTGATGCGCGGAGCATAAACAGTGGTTCGCAGGTGAAAAGCTGAACCACAACAGGACAAGGTCCCAAGAATTCGTAATTCACATGCTGTTGTGACTCTGCGGTGGGCGAAAACCGGGGCAAATCGGTCTGCCGAGCTTCGTGACTCTGGTTATTGGTTGGTTTGTGCATAACAATGCGACCGCAAAAACAAGACATTTGATGCTGGCAGTAGAGCTTTCGGCTGTCGGTAATCGCAGGACTTTGACAAGCAGAATGAATTGCATTTCTGCAGGAAAGGTTTGAGTTGTGGGGCGCGACGAAGAAGAAAACGAAGAAGAAGAACTGGAAAATGCCGAACAGGTTCTGTTTCAGGGACCGATGTACGGTCGTGAAACAGATTTGAAGCAGAACGCCAGATTGGTGAAGGCTGCACTGGTGCCCGTGAAGCGAATGGTATCCAACGCTCTCGGTCGGCGAGCTCACACAATTCTGCTCGAACCCGCATCCGGGCGAGTCGTGATTCGATTTGTAATTGATGGCATTCCTTATCCTGCCGGCGCCATGCCTGGTCAGCGCGGAATGGCCATGATCCAAATGCTTAAGGTTCTGGCTGGTCTAAATCCACAGGAACGGGCGGCGCAGCAATCGGGAGGTATCAGTGCTGAATTTGAAGGCACTAGGTTTCACCTGCTGGTCACGTCAACGCCTCTGCAGCCGGGCGTCGAGAAACTAAAGATTCTGGTCGAGAATCCCAAGATTAGTTACCTGAAGGCCAGCATTGCGGGCATGCCGGCTGATCTCGCAAAACAATTGAGAAGCTTTACCGAACATTCCAAGGGAATCATCCTGGCATGCGGTCCACCGGAAAGTGGAGTCACTTCACTAAGTATCACCGCGTTGCATAGTGTCGACCCCTACCTTTATTCCGTGTTCAGCATGGCCGATACCGGCGGTAAGGAACTTACCAACGTTACTGATTTCAAACCTGAAGAGGGTCACGATCTGGACATGAGCTTCGACCGAATGATTCGTCGCGAAGCAGATCTGATCTACATGAATCCACTGACCGACCCTGCCATCGTTCAGACCATGTTTAATTTCGCTGATCGAGTTTGCTTTGTGGCTGAGATTCCTGCAAACACTGCCTTTGAAGCGATTCAGAAATTAATCGCCTGGGTTGGCAAAGACCAGGTGGCCAAACATGTGCAGTGTATCGTTACTCAAAAGCTGATTCGTTTGTTATGCGATGACTGCAAGCAGGCCTTCCGCCCAAATCCGCAGTTGCTGCAGCGACTGGGGCTGCCACCGGAAACGTCCGTTCTGTATCGAGCCCCATCGCCACCGGCAGAAGACGACGAAGACGCTCCAACCATCGAAGAGTTGTGCGAAGACTGCGACGGCGTTCCGTATCACGGGAGAGCTCCGGTCTACGAACTGCTCGAAATGACTGAGGGCATGAAGACGGTTGTGTGCGACAGTCTTGACCCACAGGCCGTCAAAGAACAAATGGCCAAAGAAGGCATGCGAACACTGCAGAAAGATGCAATTCGCCTTGTGGCCGAAGGCAGAACATCGCTTGAGGAAGTTCAACGTACTTTTCGGCCTGCCTCAGGTCCAGGCGGAACCGGTCGTTCAAAGGGAACACCCCGACCGAGACCACGTCCGGAATAACCTTTCTAAAGCCAGCTTCAAGGACATCAGTGCAATTGTGAATTGTTCAGTTCTCGAATTGCTTAGTTTTCAACTGTGACAGGACAAACGAATGCTCGTTTGCAAAACATGTCTGGGTAACCGAATACGTCGCCCAAACGTCTAAGTTCGATAGACCAAAGCAATTGGACGGGGTCATCTGCCATGCGAGTCGACTCCGAAACGGACGTTGGGCGAACTCTTCTGAGCGTGCTGCGATTCATGAGAAGAACAGGGCAACTACAGAAACTTTTCCCCGAAGCGTTACAATATGCCAACGCATTATTGACTGACTTCGGAAAACTGTATTGGGGCGAAATCGCTTACAGAAAAATCAGCGAAGCCGACGGACAGGCCGCTGACAATGACACGATATTTCCCAGTTCATTAAAACCAACAAAGCCGCTCGCCGGAAGGAAACAGGCGTTTTGACATCATCAACTAATATTTCGGCAGCGGACAGTTCGGGCAGTGTCCCCCTCGCTGCCGTGTCTCGTGCTGAGCAGGAATATCGGTTGCGACTTGAATCATTCAAGAAACGCACGACAGACCTGCAGTCCACCGACAGACTGATGTCAAGAATTCGGATTGTCGCGTTTCTGGCAATCATTGGCGTCAGTTGCATTTGCCTGGGAGACCAAACGGTTTCCTGGTATTGGCTGGCAGCCCCGATCACTTTGTTTGTTGCTGTCCTGAGAATCCATGCGCCCATCGTCCAACGCATGAACAGGGCCAGAGCGGCACGAGATTTTTACATCAACAGTCTTGCGCGGCTTTCCGGAGACTGGAAGCAGGTATCTGATTCAGGACAGTATTTTGCCGATCCCAAACATCCATGGTCTGCCGATCTGGACCTGTTCGGTACGGGTTCGCTGTTCCAGCGTCTTAACCTGTGTCGCACTTTACCAGGCAAACGGAAACTCGCTGAATGGCTGACCACTGTCCCGGCCACCGATCAGATTGAACTTCGGCAGCGGCAAACAGATTCGCTGCACGACCAGCTTGACCTTCGAGAAGCCCTGGCCGTTATCGATGACGACGTCGACTGGGGTACGGCCGAACATACGATTCAGGAATGGCTTGCGGAAACTGTCAAACCATTTCCAGCATGGTCGTTGTGGGGCGCTAGATTACTGAGCTTTTTTTCTTTTATAACGCTGATCCTTGTGTTTGGCAGCGGATTAAGCGCGTCGGCAATTCTGCTGATGATGCTGCTGCAGGCCCCGTTCGTGTACGTCAACCGACGACGCATCAAAACTATCATGGATCATGTGGATGCCGTCGACAAACCTCTTCGACAACTGGCCGAAGTGACTCAGCAGTTTGAATCTTTTCCGTTTCAGGAGAAGTCTCTACAACAGCTTCAGAACCGCCTTAGCGTCAACGGGGTCATCGCATCATCGCGAATTTCAGAACTTAGCAGCCAGATTCAATGGCTCAACAACGCACTTAGAAATCAGTTCTTCATGCCTTTGGCGTGGATGTTCGGACTCTTCCTGCTGCTGCCACATCGCATCGAACGATGGCGCCAAAACTACGGCTCACGCGTAACTGAATGGATCGACACTATCACAACTCTGGAAGTGCTTAACAGCATCGCCGCCTTCAACTATGAACAGGAAGGCTACTGCCGAGCGGAAATTTCTGAAAGCAGCGTAGAATACACGGCGACAGGAATCGGCCATCCACTGCTGACGGCGTCCGAATGCATTTGCAACGATGTGACGCTGACATCGTCGCAGCCATTGATGCTGATTAGTGGCTCAAACATGTCCGGCAAAAGTACTTTGCTGCGTTCTATGGGCATCAACCTGGTGCTGGCGTATTGCGGAGGACGCGTTCGAGCTCAATCACTGACAGCATATCCGTTCCAACTGGCAACGGCCATGCGAGTCAGCGATTCACTACAGGAAGGTCGTTCGCTGTTTTTTTCCGTCGTGCAGCGATTGAAAGCGGTTGTTGACCTCGCAGCGAAAGAACGTCCGGTCTTGTTCCTGCTCGACGAAATCCTAAGCGGAACAAACTCACATGACCGTCGTCGTGGAGCCGAAGCTGTGATTCGTTCTCTTGTCGACCGACACGCCCTGGGAATCGTCACGACTCACGATCTGTCGTTGACCGAAATTGTTGAATCTATGGATGGCAAAGCCGTCAATATGCACTTTGAGGATCAAGTGGAAAACGGTCAGATGTCGTTCGACTACAAGCTTCGCGAAGGCGTCGTTCAAAGAAGCAACGCCATCGAATTGATGCGAATGATGGGCTTAGACGTCTAATCAAACAAAAGCAACACAGAAGCCCGGAAGGCAGTTAGCTGGAAATTCCAGTGACTACAGCAACCTGACGCAACTGCTGTTCGTGTGGTGTATGAGTTGTGAATTTAGGCCTGGCCAGTGGCCTCATTCAGCCTGTATCTGGTCAGAAAATGGAATCGATTGCCCCTTTTTCCGGGCAGCGCGTCGCGGTCATTCAAGGGCAGCGACTGTTACTGCAGAGCACGAATAGAACCCCGCAGCGAATTGTTTCACGCCTTTCCATGAACGCCGTTTCGATCGTATGTGGCGTTTTATCCAATTCCCATTTTCGTATAATCGTGATTAACAATGACAACCATCGTGGCCTCGTGGCAGCATACAAAAGGTCGTTCGCTGCGACGTTCCAACGGCTCTTGAATTTTGGAAAACAGGCTTAACAAACGCTTTCAGCGTAAGAAAAAAGAGGCGGCCTGGTTAAGCCACCTCTTGTAGATTGCAGTCTTCACAGCCATCAACAATGGTTACTCAGACTTTGCTTCACCTGTCGTGTCAGCAGCAGGTTCTTCCGTCTTCACCGGTTCTTCCTGCGGCGACTCGTCTGGCTTCGCTGATTTGGCTGCCGGCGTTTTTTCGGCTGGCTTTTCTTCAGCCTTCGAAGGATTGGCTTCGGCTTCGTATTTGGCCAATGTCTCGCTCAACTGCTTCATACTGCTATCGGCTTCAGTGGCTTTCTTTTGCCATTCAATGGCCTCGGGAAGGTTGCCCTGTTCGTAAAATACCCGAGCAAGTGTGTCCAAAACCGAGGCGTCTTCATGCTTTGATAGTTCAGACGCTCGCATTGCGGCTTTCAATGCAAGATTCAAATCACGCTCGTCGCCTTGAACTCCGTCCGCCAGAATCCATGCAACCTGGTTCAGGACGAATGAGTTATCAAAATTTTCATCAACCTGCCGGGCAGCCGTTTCGTTAAGTTCCTTTATCATATTTCCCTGGATTAACATGCTCATACGAATCTGGTTGATTCGAGCATTGCCCGGCTGTTTTTCAAGGATCTCATCACAGACCACTACAGCCGTTGCAAAATCGCCTGAATTAGCAGCGCCTGCCAGTCGCGGCATGTACTCATTCAATATGCGTTCAGTTTCTGTCTCAAGAATGAATTGCTTTCGAGCTCCGGCAGAATCCCAGGATCCGCTGACAATCTGCTCCAGAGGCTCATCCATAGACATAGGGTGTCCAATCCATTCGACATTGCCGGTTTTACCAACCACAAACGCACAGGGAATGCCTCCCTGATTGGCCGCCTTCATATAGGCCGCGTTCGTTTGCGCCTCGTCGTCCAAAGCAATTGTGTACGTCAACACTTCAGACCAGGTGCCGCCTTCCTGGGACTCGCGTTTCATGAAACTTTCAACGGTCTGTTCGTCTTCGTCAGACACTCCAATAAAAGTGACCTTGTCGCCATACTCTTTTTGCAGAGACGCCATATGGGGCATACTACGCAAACATGGTCCGCACCATGTGGCCCAGAATTCAACAACATAAACCTTGCCGCTGCTGAACGATTCAACCGGTTCACCCTTTACCCACTTCGCAATGACGATCGGCGGAGCAAGAGAACCTGGCCCGAAAGGTTCCGCCGCCACGACAACAGAAGCCGCATCTGCGATTTCAGGAGCTTCCTTCAGTACCGGTCCTTCCGACGCTTCCATTGCCGGTCGATTCTCGTTCTCCGCATCGGGAGCCTTTGCTGCAGAGTCCACAGTCGAATCTGCGCAGCCACTCAGCAAAACGCCTACTGCAAATGTAAATCCCAACCGAAATGAATGCCTATTCAACATGTCGTAATTCCTCACGCGTGTTTGTTTGTTTAAATGTGTTGGCCTGTAAGCCGCCTGACCACTAATCACCACTGTCTGATATCCGGACTTGTTAGTCCAATGCTACAACTTCAAACTAAAGCAAACGGCGGCAAGTTTCGGTAATAGGGATCCCAATAACGTCGAATAATTCAAGTGAAACAACCCCATCGCAGAAACAGCAACGACAAAACGACCGGCTGTTAGTGAGTGCTGTTCAGTTTTGCATAAATACCGACAGGCATATGTAATCGTCGCATATTTACCAACAGGCAACGCGAGCAAGTGAATCCAGCCATGGCAAGATTCAATCGCTTCCGCGTCGTGCTTGTATTGAACAGTTCGCGGGACCGGATTTGGGGCCGCTGCTAAGCACACTGTTTGCTAAGCACACTGTTTGCTAAGCATCTTGTCAGCCAAGCAAGATGTCAGCCAAGCACATTGTCGCCGCCGTTTTCTTTTTGGTGCAAAGTCACTGGCCACCCCGGAAACTGATTTCCTGACTTACCGTCTGTGGGATCCACAAGAAACCGAAACGAATCAAGAGTGTACGTTTTCGCTTCGGTATCGATGGTCACTAAGCCAAAACCACTGCCCTTCTGATGAGCCAGTTCGTATCGATTTTTTGCCGTTCCGACTTCCGGATTTCCAACGGCAAACACGTAAACCCTATTCCCAAACCCGTCAAGGTATTCGCCAGTATCCGACAGTCCATGCTGCGGACGATTTTCATGTGGCATGCCGACTTCATCCGGCCGCCACCATCGAGGATATCCGGCGGAAATCGCGGGTGTGCAAAAACTCCAGCAACTGTCACGCTGCGCGTCGATTCCGTACTGGCACAGTGTTGTCAAATGCTGATCGCCGTTGATATGCAGTGGCAAACCTTTGTTAACAATCCTGATGGCATTATCACGAGCCGTCTGGGGCCATCCACCGGAATCAAGATCTGCCTTCAGGTAGCCGTTGTACCCGCCATGATGCGTGGCAACTGCTGCAAACACTGTCTGGCTCAATAGCACCTTCATCGTATGCCCTCGCCAGTCGTTTACCCAGTGCTCAAGAAATGTTTCCTGTCGATCGCCCAATAGAATCAGGCCCGGTTTATCAAGCACGCTGGTATCGACGTTAATATCGCGAACATGGTCGGCGCGCCCACTGCCCGTTTCGACTCGTTCCGGTCCGCTTTTGAACTGCCGATCTCCCAGTATGGCAAAACTGACGTCCCCATACACCATGTCACCGTAGTAGACACTGATGTTCTGTTCGCATGGTGTCGGATCGAAATAGTCCGGATGATGAGCCGCACAGGTTTTGTGAACGACGTTGACCATTCTGGCTGGCTCGCGGTAGCCGCCCTTCGAAGACGCTCCGTTGTCAATTCCCTGCATAGCGGCGCCTCCTTCGCCCCAGATATTACCCTGAAAAACATCGTGATCGTCAGGGAGGCAGACCGTTGGACTGTCCTTTAATGCTTCTCGAAAAGCCCAGCCAAACATATAGAACTTACGAAGGTAGTTCAGAATGGCTGGTTCGGCAGGATCGCGAATCATGCCGAAACCACCGTGGCTTTCGTAAATCTGATCGCCGGAAAAGTACAGCAGATCCGGATCCAGCTTCACCAGATTATTGGCGACTGGTTCGTACGGAAAGCCATAGTGATTCTGGCACGTTAGTGCGCCCAATCGCAATGGTCGGCCAGTTGGATTAGTTTTAATTCGACCTCCCCAGGTAGATTCTTTTACCTGTTGGTCCTTCCGCTGTTCCCGATAGACGAGTCGATAATTGTGCTCGGTCTTTTCGTTCCAGTTTGGAATTCGCAACGTCGCCACCCAGGCATCTGTGTCCAGTTTTGCAGAACCAAACGACTTCCACTTTGCGTCTTCTTCAATCTGCAGTTCAACGCTGTCCTGGTCGTCTTTGCCAAGGGGGGGAGTCAACGCTGAAATAGTTAACACGAAGCCCTCGTCGCCACGTGAATCACTCAGCGTGTACATCGACCATAAAATCGGGCCGAACTGTCGATTGTCATTGACAGTGAACGCATTTCCATCAACGGTCCAGTTTGTGAATCGGTAACGAGAGCCCACGCCTTTCTTCAGGCTGGATTCAAAGTTGTTCACCAACGCGACGTTGCCAAGTACCGCGGCTTTCGGAAATTCGTTGCTGATTCTGGACAGACCTTTTCCGTTAGCGTCTTCAGAAATCAAAGTCAGACTAAATTTCTCACCGGAACCGGTTCCCTGCAATCGCAACGCTGTACCGGCATCGCCCGCAGACAATCCGATCGTCTTTCGTCCGAGTTGCAGCTTGCCACCAATGACGCCCGCAATGATGCCACCTGATGCAAAAGTGTTGCTGCGATATTCGTTCAGTTCACTTTTGACGCCAATCCGAAAACCAGCGCCTCCATCTTCTTTTCGCACTTCGACCTGCTTGATATCGACGGTCATTTCAAAATCGCCCCCGCTGTCTGTCAGCTGATGAGTAATCAACTGAATGTTGCGAGCACCACCCGTCGCAATGCACTCCGCCGCTCCGGCGATGACGCGCCAGTCTTCCATGGGATTTGCCCAGAAGTGTTCGCCCAGCCAGACTCGGTCATTGGACGTGCTCCAATTGCTTTTGAACTGCGGTGTCTTTTGATTCGCCTGATGGGCTTCAGCGCTGAACGATTCGGAAGAAGACAGAGAGCCGGCAGATAACATGCCCGAACCGGCGCCAAATACTTTCAGTGCGATTCGTCTTGTGAACAACGTCATAAAAATGCTCCTTAATTTTCGAACGCCCGGATTGCTGCGATGTTAGACGCACAGGACCGACGGCTTGCAAAAGATGGCCGTAGGTAGGAAAGTCATTATCGATTTCAGCTGCAATACTATCGCTTTTGAACTGTTATGCGATCAAATGACCGACAACCCACCGTTACCGGAACCTCACAATACAGGTTTGACACTGAGACTCAGTCGCACTACAATCTGCCAGCCGCTGCTGAATCAGCATTTATGCGCCCTGCTTTTGCGATCCCCATGACTTGCCAAAGGGTAGTCAACCGATGAATTCCCCCCAAATACCTACACCAAAATTGTCCGAGACTGTTGCGGCGACGCCGCCCAAAACAGTGTCTTTTGGAACACTGTCGGACGGACGCAACGAAGTGATCATCGAACATCAAGGCCTTGAATACCGACTGCGGAAGACTCGCAACGGGCGGCTGATCCTCAACAAATAGCAGGACGACTGCGTTAATCGACCAGCCGCCATTGCCGCTTGCGCCGCGCCGAGAACTCAGCAGACGCCTGAAGAAGATTCCTCGGCGACAAATCGACAAGCCGCGAAATCGTCACGCACGGGTTTGCAGCAACCAATTACGGAAACAGTATCACACCCACAATTACAGCGCCGAGTCCGGTTAATCCGGCCAGCGCGGTCATGGGAGTCACATACTTCAGGCCTTCTTTTTCCGTCATACCGCTCATTCGCGTGATGACCCAAAAGCCACTGTCGTTCATCCATGCAATTGGTTTGGAACCGCAGCCAACGGCCAGAGCAACATACAGCGGATCAACTCCAGCAGCGCCGCTGGCCACAAGGCCCCCGAAAATTCCGGCGGCCGTCATCATTGCAACAGTTGCCGACCCCTGTGCTGTCCGGACGGCGGTCGTTACAAGAAACGCAGCGACAACCACCATGACTGGCGACGTTCCTGGAAGGTCCTGAAGAAGTTCAGCGACATTTGTCTGCCGCATCATGCGACCAAAAGCACCTCCCGCCGCCGTAACAAGTATAATTGTCCCGGCACTGGAAACGGCATTTTGCATTGCCTGCGCGAATACTTCTTTGGTCGGCCGTTTCACTCGAACATACACCCCCACGGCGACCATCGCGGACAGCAACAATGCCAGGTTTTTCTCGCTGGTTGCAATCAGGGCAGTGGCAAGCTTTTCTGGTATCTGGATTCCGGGCAGCGACCATTGAGTCTCAATGACGGCATCATCAGATTTGTGTTCGGTAACCAGTCCTCCCAGAGTAATCAAAACAACCGGCAGAAGAATGGGCACCAAAGACATCAACAACGACGGTGAAGACTGAATTCTCGTTTCACCGGCACTATCTGCAACGGCCGCTGAAGTCAGATCCTCTGTGTCGGCAGGCAGAGCCAGTTCGAAATGCCGGTTCACCCACACGGCGTAAAGCATGCCGACAGACGCACTAAACAGGCCAACAAGTGTGCCTCCCAGAATCATTGATCCGATCGACACGCCAAAAGCCTCGGCGATAAACAGCGGTCCCGGAGTGGGTGGCACCAAAGAATGAGCCATCGTGCCACCGGCAACAATCGACAGTACGTACAAAAGATAGTTGCCGCCAGTTCGCAACCGCAGCGCTTTCCCCAAAGGAATCATCAGGTAGAAAACGGTATCGAAAAATACAGGTATGCTTAAAGTGAAGCCACTAATCACAAACGCTGCCGGAGCATTCTTTTCGCCGACCGTGTTAAGGGCCGAGCGAACAATGCGGTCGGCCGCTCCGCTTTCAAGAAGGCACCGGCCGATAATGGATGCTGATACAATCAGAATCGCCAGGCTTCCGCAATAAGAACCCAAAGCAACCGTTAATCGATTCATAAACGGTTTGCTGCCATCGGCCCCGGCCGTATCGAATTCTTTTTGCTTCAGTACCACCAACCGCTCGCTGGTATCGATCCTATCTTTCTGTGAAGACACAGCCACATTTGAGGTTCCGTCAAATGCAAATCGATAGCAATAGCCCAGCGGAACTTTAGGGCTTTGGCTGCCTGAATCGTCGGCACTGGACCTGGCTGCCTGAAGTTCGCCCTTCCAGTCAGCAAGTGGTCGCTGCTCAATTAACCGGCCCACACTGGAAAGTGCCAGGCCGTCCTGTCGGTCAAGTGCGACGATATGTGATTGCCACTTTTCAATGGGAACAGCCGCCAGAATTAGACCAGCTTCAGAATCTATCGAAAGCTTGCTGACCTTGGCTTCCAACTGCATGGATCGAATCACAAGTTGAGATGGCGTCAGCAATGCGACCGTGATTCCGGCCAGCACCAGTGCCACAAACGCGTGCAACCGAAACGCCAGAATGCCACCAACAACAATCACCAGCCCTGTTGCCAGAATCAACAGTGTATGCATGAAACCATCCCGAGCCTGAATCCATCTAACCGTATCGCCATAGGCCAGTTGACCGCTTTCAATGATAGCAACAAACTCGGGCCGCGTCGCACTGCCGGACATTTGGGCCACTGCCACTTAGTGTTTCATACAGCTTCTTTGAAGATGTACGCCGCACCAGCAAGCGCGTCCCGCAAACGCATGTATCTCACTTACTGACGCTGCGCGACTGTACAGTATTCGGTTACTTGTGTGCAAAAAACGGGGCGACGCGACGTTTCCGAGATACCAATGGACACGTTTGTTGGGGACTGGCGACCAAACCGAGTAAATTCTACAGTTGCAACCACCACGTCCGCGCGGGCGTATCGCCAGACGTTTCTAAGTAATCGCAGCGTGACAATTAACGCTGGTTTGGCGTGTACCTTCGGGTTAGCGAAGTTCCTTCACTATTTCTGCCAGCAGCACGGTGGCAAAACTTCCGGAAGGCAATTCAAACTCCACAACCATCGCCCCGTCTTCGGACTTTGCTGCCGCCGCAGACTTCGGATACTCGAACATCTTCCGACGTGTTCCCGGAGTCAGCTTTCGTGAATCTTCAAACTGGGTGGCTGTCAGGCCAAGCTGTTCAAGAGCATCGGTTTCGATTTGCAAAGCTTCAGACAGCGCCTTCACCATTTTGGGTCCTGGCATCGGGCCCATCGGCACCAATTGGCTAATGTCGGTTTCTGATGATTCTTCCAGCAAGTGAGGACGGATGCCATCGCGACGGCAAACAACGTCTCCGGAAACAAACACGTCTTGCGGCGAACTTTGTAATCTATGAGCAACCACCAGATTGAACACAGCCGACTGGATGGCACTGGATACCATCTTTGTCATAAACCGGCGTTTGTGATGCGACCAGCGTTTAACCGATAGTTCGCCCTTCAGCAAAGCGATGCCATCACGAATGCTGCTGCCATTATGACCAAAGCGTTGCGGGCCGAAGAAATTTGGAAAACCTTTAGTGGAAAGTTCAATAAGACGATCAGACACTTTCCGAACTGTTTCATCATCGAATGTCTGATTGTCGGCGGGACGCAGCACGATGCGAAAACGGTTGCCTTCCAGATGTCCTGTCCTGAGCTTGTTATTGTGAGCTGAAACGGACAGCAGACGGATCCCATCTGTATCAATTCGTGAAAGCAGCGGCAGGCAACTGCGCGGCACGGAAATAAACTGCCGCGTGACGGCTCGACGATCCTTCTGCCCCGCCACTCCGATGTCGCGGGAATTCACATTCAGCGACCGCGACAGTCGTGAAATCAAATCGCCAGCTGCGACGTTGCGTTTTTCAATCCACAGATAGATGTGCTCTCCCGCACCGTCGGGGAGATAGGTTGGAATTTCCTCAACGTCAAAATCTTCGGGCTCGGCACGAAAAAATGCGGAATCCAACACCGGCATGAAAGCGGTCGGCGGATTTTGAATCGTTGGTAGTAGAGTTTCCCATTCCATAATGTAAGTGGACCGCAAAGCACGCCGATTGTCTATCAAGTATCCAATTTGCAATTGCCAGATTACCGGCGATCGCATCTGCCGTTAGCGGTATCTTCCGGCCCGCTGAAAATATACGCCCCGGCAACGCTTAGTCGGTGTTGTCTTTCGGCTGCGAACCACCCGGCTGAAAATTCTGCAGCTGATTTGTATTATTGCCCGGCGGCGCGCCGACAGGTTGATCACCGCCCGAATTGGAATTCCCAGGCTGGCTGGAATTCGGTCCGCCCGGCCCGAAACCGGGTGCTGAATTTCCGTAACCAGCGTTCGGGGCGGCGGCAGGCGGTGGCTGATTGTTGTTGGAATTCGGCTGCTGAGCCTGCATGTTTGACATCATGGGCAGGACAGATTCATCGCTATGTCGTTGCTTGTTATTGATCATTTCGTCAATCAAGCCAAGTCGCTTCAGAACTCGCTTACTGGCACTGTCGATCCCGTTGGGCAGTTCCTTAAACATCTGCGGAATGTCGTCCCGAGCAATAAACAGAAGTTCCTGTTTCACGTGGTCCTGCGACGACGCCACTTTGTTCAGTCGAGCAACCATCGGGGCCAGATCAGCTTGTGTCTGTTCCTGCATAGTCACCCATGCGTCCGCTGTACTGCCCATTTGACTGGCAGTGCCGACACGAGTGTTTACGCTCAGCAGCTGTTCAAAGTCAGCCGTATCCTGCGTCCAGTCTTCGCGGAAAAAGACAAACCAGCCGAGCCCCAGTAACACGACAACAAGCAAACCGGCCAGAAGCTTGACATTCGCTTCGACCCAGTCGACTACGCCGGTAAGTAGGCCAGCATCATCATCTTCCCAATTCTCATCGTCTTCCCAGTCAGCATCATCATCGTCGTCGTTGTCTTCCTCATCGACAGGACGCTTCTTAGCCTTCACTTTACGTTTGCTGGCCGCCCCGCGAGTTGGCGGCGCATCGTCATCATCGTCAAAAGCAGAACCGCCGCTGCTGAACGGCGTTTCATCAAATTCATCGTCATTGCTTTTGTTCGAGCGACCTCGGCGGCGGCCTTCGAATAGTTCCGGAAAATCTTCAGCGGGATGCCAACTTTTATTGTCTTCGGAAACGTGGAAAAGGCGGCTGAATCGGCCACGACGCTGCAATCCCTGAATCTGATCAGCGGTGTATGGCCCCTGCACTCGGCCTCGATTACGAATCCAATAGTTTGCCACCGATCGACTCCTGCTTTCAATCCACCCGCCAGTATCGAGTTGTCGCCGGAAGACTGAACACGCTGCGATCAGGTTCCGGGGAAAGTGTACTGCCCAATAACTACCGTCACAATCACCAACGAGATGCCTGTATCCGAATTCGTCTCGTACAGCGGCGACCGCCAGCAGTTTTCCAGCCTAATTGTACTGAGTACATCTTGAATCGCAGTGATGCAACTGCAGAGGACGGACCAACCGCAGTTCGCGCGGAATCTCCCGCCGCAAATCGCGGTACTTTCGGCGGCAAAACATTAAGCCACAAGCGGCGTTCCCGCACAGAACTTTGTTTTGACGACAGGGGCGTCCAATGTCATACCGGCACGACGCCCGACAAGTGAGTTTTGGCTCAAAACGATACTCACTTACAGCAACAGTGTGCTTATAAACGTTGCTGTTTGAAAAAATCATGCGGACAAGGCGAACTTGGGCAGTCAATCGAAATGTGATGCCCAACCGGATAGCATGCCCCACTTCGCTAAGTGGGGCAAGGACACGGCCGGCCTTAAAGTAACGTATAGAAATACGTAGCTGTTTTAGACTCGCAGGAAGCAGCGACCACGAAACGGAATACGTCGTTCACGTAAGAGCCAGCATGAAACGTTATAGAAGTGTGAATTGCAGTTGATGAAAATTCGTTCTCTAACCGCCTTCGAAGTGCCTATCGCGCTGCGGAAACCGATTCGTCATGCGTCCCATGTTCGGCATCAAAACGACACCTTGATTGTGCGTTGCGAATTGAACGATGGAAGCGTCGGCTGGGGAGAAGGCCTGCCGCGAACATATGTGACGGGCGAATCTATCGGCAGCGTTTGGCGACACCTGATGGCAACAGAGTTTGCTCAGCTTTATGACGCCGAATTCGCTACTGCGTTGGATGCCGTCAACCTATTGAGCGAGTTTCACCTGGCAGATGTTCCGGCCGACGATGGCAAAAAGATTCGCGAGTGTTTTGGTAATTCGGTCCGCTGCGCTATCGAACTCGCCGTGCTGGACGCTGCCTGTCGATCATCGCAATGTTCGCTGGGCGATTTGATTTCTTCACTTCCGGAAGCGGCTGACATTTTGCAAGCATGCGACACAGTGTTTTACAGCGGTGTCGTGACTTCCGATGAAGGGCTCCGCCAATGGCGATCGGCGTTGCAGATGCGAATCTTCCGGTTCAAATCGATCAAGGTAAAAGTGGGTGCGGATGGAACTAGCGATCGGCAGTGTTTACAACGCGTTCGCCGTGTTGTTGGCCGAAATGTCGATATCCGATTGGATGCCAACGAAGCGTGGCATTGCGAGCAGGTCGCGTCGAAAGTCCAGTCGTTGCTTGAATTCAATCCAACTTGTCTTGAGCAACCCGTACCGCATACTGAAGTCAGTGGACTGGCGGACGTGCGTGCCAGCTTACCGCTGCCAATCATGCTGGACGAATCTTTGTGTTCAATGGAAGACGCATATTCAGCCATTCGTTTAGGGCTGTGCGACCTGTTTAACCTGAGGCTATCGAAGTGCGGTGGCGTGGTGAACTGCGTCCGCCTTGCAGCGCTGGCGAAACAGCACGATTTGGGCTATCAGTTGGGTTGTCAGGTTGGGGAAACCGGAATTCTGTCTGCGGCGGGCCGACATTTCGCCTGCAATATCTCCGGAATCCGGTACCTCGAAGGCAGCTACGATCGTTTTCTTATTCGTGAATCGCTCACGCGTGAAAACCTGACAATCAAGTTTCGCGGGAAAGGGGACCGGTTAAGTGGTCTCGGCCTCGGAATCACTGTGGACGAAGTGAAGGTACGCACCTTGGCAGTGAGAACCGAACCACTGAATTAGAATCTTTTGAACTCAAACACCCGGAATCCAGCAGAGAACGTGTTGCTCGGTGGTCGAAGGCAAATGGTCTTGAATTTGGGGATCGCTAAGAAAATGGCCGCGTGCAATTGGCTCGACATTCGGATCTGCTGCGGCGAATCGTTAGACTAACGCAACTGACAAAACACATGTTCGTTTCTGGCCCGTTGGAACCAGTGATCTTAGCACGAAAATCGCTGTAATAGGCCGCGAGTCATTGTGAATTGCTGTAGACTGCTCGCACTTCATCCACCCTTCCGATTTCCTACCTAAAACCAGTCACCCGATGAAAGTCGCCCTTTTTATTCCCTGCTATGTTGACCAGTTTTATCCTCAGGTTGGAATGGCCACGGTTAAGCTGCTGGAACATTTTGGCGTGGAACACGAATTTCCAAAAGCACAAACATGCTGCGGTCAGCCAATGGCAAATTCGGGATGCATGCCGGAAGCAAAACCTTTGGCCATGAAGTACGTCGATGTCTTTAAGGGTTACGACTACATTGTGGCCCCATCCGGCAGCTGCGTTTCAATGGTGCGAAACCACTATGAAACGTTTTTCACAGACGAAGACAAGGCGGCGAACGATGTACGGAACAGGACCTACGAACTGTCTGAATTCCTGGTCAACGTTTTGAATGTTCGCGAAATCAAGGGTCGCTTTGCATCCAATGTCGGCATTCACCAAAGCTGCCACGGTTTGCGAGAACTTCGATTGGGACCGTCGTCAGAGGTGATGAAGACTCGGCCCAGCATGATGACAGATTTGCTGGCGGGGCTGGAAGGAATTTCGTTTTCCAAACTGCAACGCACCGACGAATGTTGTGGTTTTGGCGGTACGTTTGCGGTGGCTGAAGAAGCGGTATCCTGCATGATGGGGGAAGATCGAGTGAACGATCATCTATCGGCTGGCACGGAAGTACTGACCGCTGGAGACATGTCGTGCCTGATGCATCTGGAAGGAATTATCAGGCGTCAAAAGCACAACATTCGAGTCATGCACTTCGCAGAAATTCTGGCTGAAGCTCTGGAAACGCCCGTTGCCGTTTAACATCGCTGGACCTTTGCCGTAAACATTTCGCACACCACAATCGTGCCAATACCGCAAGCCGTAACAGACCAACTATGTCGCATCCAACTCTGGCACAGAAATTCGTAGACAATAAACCTCGCGCGCAATGGCACGACAAAGCGCTGTGGTTTGTGCGTGAAAAACGCGATCGCATGGCGGCCAGCGTGCCGGAGTGGGAAGACCTGCGTTCTCATGCGTCAGCCATCAAGATCCATACCATGTCGCAATTGCCGACGTATCTGGAAAAGTTCGAAGCCAACGCCAAAACGCTGGGAGTACATGTTCACTGGGCGGCCGATGGAGACGAACACAACCGCATCGTTCACGAGATTCTAAAAAAGCATGACGTAAAAAAGGTGGTGAAGAGCAAATCTATGCTCACCGAAGAATGCCACCTGAATCCGTTTCTGGAAAAGAACGGCTACGAAGTTGTCGACACCGATCTTGGTGAGCGCATTGTTCAACTGCGAGAAGAAACGCCCAGCCACATCGTGTTGCCAGCCATTCACATCCGCAAAGAAGAAGTGGGCGAATGTTTTCATGAGCATCTTGGCACAGAAAAAGGAGTTTCTGACCCGAAGTACCTGACCGAGGCGGCTCGAGGACATTTGCGAGAACGATTTTGTACGGCCGATGCGGGCATCACGGGCGTTAACTTTGCGATCGCAGAAACCGGCGGTTTTGTCGTGTGCACAAACGAAGGGAATGCCGACCTGGGAGTATCTCTGCCTAAACTGCACATCGCGTGCATGGGCATCGAGAAACTTATTCCTCGAGCATCCGACCTGGCCGTCTTCCTGCGCCTGCTGGCTCGATCGGCCACCGGTCAGCCGATCACAACCTACTCGTCGCATTTTCACGGCCCGCGAGAAGGCAGTGAGTTGCACATGATTCTGGTCGACAACGGCCGCAGTGGAATTCTGGCTAAACCCGAGTTCCGTAGAAGCCTGGGCTGCATACGTTGCGGAGCGTGCATGAACACCTGTCCGGTGTACCGTCGCAGCGGCGGTCATAGTTATGAATCGACCGTTCCCGGACCAATTGGTTCTATTCTGACGCCGCTGCAGACTCCGGAAAAACACGCGTCGCTTCCATTCGCCTGTACCCTGTGCGGGTCCTGTACAGACGTATGCCCTGTTAAAATCGACCTGCACCACCAGTTGCTGGCGATGCGAGGATTTCTTGACCGCAAAAAACTGCTGGGGATGTCCAAGAAGCTGTCGATGAAGTTTCTTTCAGGGCTGCTGTCGAGCACCTGGATGTTCACGACGGCTGGCACCGCGGCTCGAACAGCCTTGCGATGGATGCCACGATTCGCCGTCTACAACCCACTAAACGGCTGGGGCAAACAACGGGAACTGCCGGAACCGCCAATGCAGTCGTTTCGAGATCAATACGCTGAACATAAAAAGAATTCGCGAGGACCATCATGACACAAACTACTCGCGAAAAAGTTCTGGCAAATCTGCGAGCCGCCTTGCCGGAATCGTCACCACTGCCTGATCTTCCTGTGACAGGACCGTGGCAGACCTTTGAAGATCCGTTTGCTCGCTTCTGCGAAGTACTGGAAGCGGTCGGGGGCGTTTGTCATCGCGTGAAAACTCGCGACGAAGCACATCAGCATCTGCTTGGCATCGACGAATGGCAAAACGCAGCCGTGCGAATTTCTGAAGTCGACGGCATCGGCGATTCGACAGTCGATATCACCACCATTGAAGATCCGCACGACCTTGAAAACGTCGACTACGCTGTGCTACACGGTCACTTCGGTGTTGCTGAAAACGGAGCGATCTGGGTGACGGACGACACGCTGAAGCATCGAGTGCTGTACTTCATTCCTCAACGGCTTGTGATTGTGATGCCGACAGTTATTGTGGATAACATGCATGAAGCTTATGGCCGCATCAAAGTTGGCCAGCACGCCTTTGCAGGGTTTATTTCCGGCCCGTCCAAAACCGCCGACATTGAACAGTCTCTGGTGATCGGAGCTCATGGTGCTCGAGCCTTGACTGTGTTTGCAGTCGATGAATTTTGAACTGACTGACTGACTGACTGACTGACTGACTGACTGACTGACTGACTGACTGACTGTCAAAAAAAACAACACCCGACCTGCAGCAGGGCGGGTGTTTTAGTTTTTCTTATGGCTTCCAACTTAATCGCAGGTCGCAATTATTCGCCGGAATCTCCGGCCGACAAAGCTTTGTCTTCGTCGCCAGATGGTCGGATCAATTCGAAGTACTTTCGAATCGTCTGACGATGTCCCAGAGGAATGGGTTCTGAATCCAGAACCGCTTCCGACATCTTCTGGTACTTCGAGAATGCATCTTTGGCTCGACGAGTTGCCTGTTCCTGAGCTTCCGGCGAAGTGGTAGTTTCGAATTCTGAATCTCCACCTTCCCCCATTTGGCCGGTCAGGTTCGCCATCTGGCGTTGACTGTCCAGTCGAGTTTTTTCACCGTCGATGTTGCCGGCAGATTTAGCGCCCGCCTTCTGGCTGGGACTGTCGCTCTTTTTGTTGGACTGGCCCTGAGCAAGATTGAGGCCCTTACCGCCGGCTTGCCCACTTCCATCTTTGTTGCAGTTACCTGAACACAGTTTTTTGCATTCGCCAAGCTTGTCGCATTTGCTGTTGAGCATATTGCACATACTTTTGGTCAGACTGTGTTTTTTCAGGGCCATTGCCAGCTTGTCACAGTTTTCGCAAGTACCTTTGCTGTCGCCCGTTTTTACGGATTCGGAAAGTTGTGCGAGCGTTTCGCTAAGCTTCCCCAGCCCTTTTTTCTTGGCGGACGCAGCAGCCTGAGCCAGTTTTTCACTGGTTGGACGTGACTCCGTACGATCCATGTTTTCCGGTTTAACGTCCTCCAGTGCTTCCGCTGCCTTTTCGAGGTCTTCTTTTTTCAATTGTTCGGCGGCGGCTTTAAAGGCCTGAGCACCAGACATCGCTTCGGCAACGGCGCTGAGTTGAGCGTCCATGCCCGCGATGTTCATTTGAGCCACCATCTCCTGCATCTTCTGCTGCATCTCAGAAATGGTTTCCAACGATTCACGCACGTCCGTTTCCGGCTGTTCAAGTTCTTTCAGGTCCTTCTTCAGTTCAGTAACCAGATCTTTCAGTTCTTCGATGTCGGATTCTTCGGCAAGTTCTGCCATCTGCTGCAGCTGCTGCTGAATTTCGCCAGCCGCTTCCACGATGCCTTCTGTGTTAGCTATTTCAGCCTGTGCGTTGCTGCTTCGAGTTGGCAACAGCAAAGCCAGACATGCTGCCGCAACAGACAAACACGCCCACGCCAATTGTCGCGGAGCCTTGTACGGCACAACGGCCTTGGGATCCACTGTTTGCAGGTGTCCCGTGGCATCCTGCATCTGCAGTTCTTTCAATGCCGACGTTTCAGATTGCGTGGCAAATTCCAGCGCCGTAGCAGTCCGGTCTTTCAGTTTGTAATAAGAATCAACAACGGCAGCGGCTTCTGTCCACGGTCGCTTTAAAAGCAGACCAACAATTCCGGCGATCGCAGTGCAGCCAAACACGATGGCTAACAACTGCGTCACTTCCAACGAGTATCCGAATGCTGATTTTGCGACGGCAAACAGCACACCTGCAACTCCACCTGCAGTTGCACCGATGGCCAACAGCGAAATAACCGATCGAACCCGCAACCGACTGCGTACCGGTGCCAGAAAGTTCAGGATTTCATTCTTCATGATTTGTCGGCCCGCTCAGAATTTTGCAGACTTGGGGAAGATCCCCTTGGGTGGAAATGTCTCAATGCGCTAGGCACGAATTCTACCGCTGCCAAATTGTTATCGTCAAACCGAAAGGCAAAAAGCCACGGTTCGCCGGCTATTTAGCTGCGGTTTCAACACTTCAAACCGCGAAAAAAACGACTTACCAACGTGTTTTTGACGATTTCGGTATAACGCGTGCGGCTTTAGGAGGACAAAACAAATCCGACTTACCAGATGGTTGCATTCCGCAGAATAACGGGCGGCATGCGGGACGATAAGGTGCGAACGCAGCACAGAAAGTGAATCGTCACAACACGCAACATTCAAATTGGTCCCATTACGATTGCCGTAATCATGTGGGAGTGTCAATAATTCCAGCCGCTCTCCAAACAGCACGGTCTCAGGCACGTCATACTGCCCAACCGAGTTGCCGTCATTTTTTACAGCGAGTTTTATGCTATGTCTTTTTTCGGTGTGTACTTCGGCGCCATCCCTAAACTGTTTTGGTCTGAGTATTCAGGTCAGCCGTTTCAAAAATGTCTCAGTTGCGAAGTGCCGCTGATTGAATGTGATCTGCACGTCATCCAAAAACGCATCGTGGCCGATGAGGCTGTGATGGAAATGGCTGTCTGCAATCGCTGTCGGGAAAAACAAGCGGAAGAAATGTCGGCGGAAACCAAGAAGAACATAACCGAACACATGGCGCGCTGTTTTCAAAAACGAGCGGAAGAGTACCTGCCGAACACCGCAGGCACTCACCTGATTGAAGTCTCAGAAGTTCGTGACCCGGAAGAAGGCGACGCGATGCTGCAGCGGTGTCTGGATGCCTGTCTGATGTGCGGCACCGAACGTAGCAAGTGCAACCGCTATTCGCTGGCCGGGTTGTGTCGCGATGTTGAAATGGTTGTGCAGGTCACGCCTGTTGGACAGACTCCCTTCATAGTCTGCGAAAAATGTGAATCCGGCATGGCACACCTCGTCTCGAAAAAAACTCGTGACGCATGGGACCGGTTCGTCGAACAACATTTTGATGGACCTCCGGGCGTGGAAATCGATTCGCCATCAAGTTACCCCATACCGTTTTGATCAAACAACTTTTGTTGTCCGAACAACAAACATCGCCGCTTCTACATTACTGAAAAAGACCTGCTGCGATCGACTAGTCTTAAATGTCAGCCAACACATTGACCAGGCCATTCATACAAAAAACGTGAACCTCCAAACATGGGAGAGCTGCTGTGGCTGATGAGCAACCAGATCCGGAAATGGTCAAACAGATGACTGAGGCTCTTGCCCGAGGCGAGAAAATTCAGGCAATCAAGATCTACTGCGCCGCCACCGGCAAACGTCTTAAGGAAGCCCAGGACTTTGTTGATGAGTTGATTCCGGAGCTTCAGAAACAGGATCCCGAACGCTTTGCAAAGCTTTCTGAATCCGGATCCGGTTGCGGCACAGCTGTGCTGGTTTTTGTGCTGCTAGGAGTTGGCTTAGTGATGGCCGGCAGTTGAAACAATTTTCTGACACGTTCACACAGAACACTTGTGCTGTAGATTGGACCTGACGATTAATGCGGCGTGAGATTATTCGATTTGCGACGATTGGTTGTAATCTGTATCAACACAACTCTCTATTTTGCCCGTGCTCAGCACTTTATTTCAAAAGAGCCCTGAATCTGCTGTCACCGAATCCAATACACAGAAACAACTGGAATGCTTAAGCCGCTGGATGATGTAGGGAAGACGGTGTCGTTGATAGCATCCGTTGCACAGACTTCTGTTGCTGACGTGAAGCAGCATTTGCTGGAAGAAACGGCTGAGATCGGGGCAAACGTAAATCGTTGTCTGTTGGCCGGTGATGTGCCGATGTACGTGACTTCGCAAAAGTTAGACGACTTCTATCGTGAGTCCAACGCGTTTCTTTACGAAACTACCGTCTGGAACACCTGCGCAGCCAAGCAGAAGATGCGTGAGTTTGTGACAACTCGACTGAATCAATTCGGCAAGCAACGGGCCGAAGTGTTTTGTTTTGGGGATGGATTGGGATTTGACAGCACGCACCTGTCTTTACACGGGCATGAAGTCAGGTACTTTGAACCATCGTTGCGCTGTCAGAATTACGCCAACCAGGTTTTTGAAAGTAACGACGTTTCCGTCTTTCGCATGGAGCAACTGGACGACATTCTCGCAGGTTCGCTGGATGCTGTCGTGTGCCTCGACGTGCTGGAACATGTATCCAAACCGGAAGGCCTGGTGAAGTTGTTTCACCGTTGGCTGAAGCCGGACGGGCTGCTTTTCGTCCACGCTCCGTTCTGGGCCATCCACTGGACGCGGCCAACTCACCTGAAAGAAAATCGTTATCTAAGCGGCAACCTAAGAAACCTGTATTCTCAGAACGGCTTCAATGCATTGGACAGCAGCGTGTTCTGGGATCCGATCGTTTTCCAGAAGGCCGAAAATATACCGGCGTTCAAAGTGTCGGCCGCGGCGGCAATACGAATTAAGCTCGGCAAATTATTGCTGACGGCCGGTCGCTGGGATGGCTCGGTGCACATGTGGATCGCTCGAAAAATTGCGAAAGCCCCCGATCAATGGATTGAGACTCTGCGAAATCTGGACTGCTAATAAAAGATTCAAGCAGATCGCCAAACTAATTTCAGCGGCGAAGTTGGGTCTATCACGGCGACTCAGTTATTCGGATCGCAGAGTTCACAAGGCCGCAGCGGCATTAAGTAAGCACCCCCATTGCCGTAAACTCAATCGTCAGACTCTGATCGCGTTAGGCAAGGTTTGTCTACATTCAAAAAATGAGTCTCTGCGTCACGTTTACAGAGAATGCCGGACCGCATCGTTTTCCGAAACGTACGGAGCATAGTTGGTGCGTTTGACGTCCAGACCGGAACGTATCTGATAGCGAATTCCTCGCCAGGTAACATCGCTTAGCGCAAAGGCTCGCGTCAGCGCGACAAAATGAATGACCTGTGTAATGGGGGCTGCCAGAATCAGCATCCACGGAAGACTATAACCTCCGACTGCTCGCTCGCCAATGAACGAATTTACACAGCGTTCTGATCGCTGCATTAGCCATCCCGCAATAACGCCAAACGCCACCAATGAACCGCCGGCAATGCCTGCAGTCAGCAGATCTCCTGAACTCAGGGCACACGTAAACAGCACAGCATTAACTAGTAGCAGACCACCGGAAAACAGGCCGTACAGCAAAACCGTTTTCCAGGCGCTATGATAGTATCTCAGTCCCTGCAGCTGCCGAGTGACGAATGAAAGGCACCAGCTAAGCGTCGCTGATTCGGGATTCGGCATCGTGCATTCGGGCACAAACTTAATTTGTTTGCCATCCAGCAGAACTTCATTTGATGCTAATGTGTCTTCGACAAGTGCAAGGCACCATTTGCGTTCGAGGCCAACTTGCTGATAAACGGCCTTCCGAATGGCAAATGCGCCGCCCCAGCCAATTTTGAACGCCACCATCTGCAGCACAGCGGCAGAATTCCAGATGTGCCTAACATAATTGGCCATCGTTGGTGATGGCGGAGCGTACCAGCGAATTCCGCAAGATGCGCCAATGTTATTATCCTGCAACGGGGCGACAAGGTCTCTCAGCCAGTTGGGATATGGAACTGTGTCTGAATCCAGCCATGCGAATGCTTCACACAGTGGCGAGCAGCCGTTGATTCCCTGAATTAAGGCGGAGTTCTTCAGGCTGGATGTTTCCTGACAAACGTTTAGAAATTCAACCTGAACATTTGTTGCCTGCAGTTCGTTTCGAACTTTTTCAACAACCAAAATCGCAGGATCAAAGGGGCTGTCAACGATGATACGGACTTCATGGCTCGGATATTCGAGCGACATGAGACCCCGAAGACTGTTTTCTAAAAACGGGTCAGCTCCACGGAGAGCGAGGATGACGCCCACGTGCGGAAGGTCGCCACTTACCGGTACGGATGTGGGCGTTTTATAGAGCCGAACGAATTCATTCGCCCACTTGATTTGAGCGGCCAACACAAGCACCAACAGAAACGCAGCGAAGCATGCAGTAATCAGCATGGTGAAAAGCCCGACACTCGACCCTCAATTCGTATTTGCTTCGTTCGTTTAGCAAAAAACAACGCACTGCCCGATTTATTCACTACAGGATGATTCTGGAGTAAGCGGAACAGCTACCTGTTGACCGAATCCGGTCGTCCACTCGCAAAGAATCTTGGATTCGGCAGGAAACCAATTGTAACAGTGCTCGAACTGAACTTCCCAGACCCACCAATCTAAAGCTAAACTCCCTGATTATGAGAGCAATGTAGGCAACGTGATTTGTCCAGGCTCAACGGGCAGATTCAGAAAATATGCAGTTTTTCCAGTAAGATTTGAGGTTGGAGGTGTTGGAAAGTACCTTTTTCCCCAGGAATGCTGCATATTACACACAGTCCGGTGGCCGACGCGTTATGCGGTCCAATGATAGATTCTTCCGAGGAGGTAACCATTAAACGATCTCGTCCCACTGCGGTCCCCCAGTCCAATGCCCCGCGCATGAATGATCGCATCCGAATTTCCCCAGTCCGCGTCGTTAATGCAGACGGAGAAATGCTTGGAGAAATGGAAACGGAAAAGGCATTGGCATTGGCTATGGATCAAGGCCTGGACCTTGTTGAAGTTAGTCCCGATGCGCGACCGCCTGTTTGTCGAATCATGAATTACGGCAAGGTGATCTATGAACGCCAAAAGAAAACGGCTGGTGGTGCAAAGCACCATAAGACCCAATTGAAACAATTGCGCCTGCGGGCCAAGACCGGCCAACACGACATCGAGGTGAAGATCAACAAGGCTCGCGAATTTCTGGGACGCCGTGACAAGGTGAAAATCAATGTCATGTTCCGAGGTCGTGAGAATGCTCACCATGATCGTGGACGCGAAATGCTCGACGAAATCGTGAAGTCCCTGGAAGATGTGGCCACGGTTGAACAATCGCCACGAATGGAAAGCGGTCGAATGATGTCAGTCCTGCTGTCGCCATCTGCTAAGTAGGTCTGCGAACCTGGACGAACGCTGAAAACAAAAAGCGAGACACGGTCGACCGTGTCTCGCTTTTTTTGCGCCTTCAAACGTTTTCACCAACGGCTTTAACACAGCCGTCAGCTGCCAACTTCAAGATGCCCCTGCAACATTCGAAACGTACGTTTCACTCCGTCCGGCCCAACTCGCGAAGCATGCCCTGGCCCTTTGTCGTCGATAAATGCCACGTAAGAACCGGGGCCAAAAAACGTTTCCTGCAGATTTTCCGGGTCGCCCGTTAATACATAGAAGCCACCTTCGTTGACCTGCTGCAGGTAAGTCACGGGGCCATGCTGGCTATGATGAGCCGCATTGTGGAGGCATTTAACTTCGCCGGCTGGCAGGCTCTGATCTGCCTTGCCCAGCAACCGTTCTTCGATCAGCGGCCCATCAATTTTGATGTCCACAATTTGCGACAGCTGAGAACTTGAGGTATCGCAACAAACAACACTAATTTTGAAGCTGGTCATATCGGACTTCTGTTTTAAGTTTCGGTAACCTGCCTGTAACAAATAACATCAGCCCTGCTGAAAATCAGCAGAGCTTCGCTAAGTTGGCGTTTCCTGTGCCTGCCTGCGTGCGTGCAAAACACGACACGGCTGTACGCTGATCTATGGCTGTGAACATGACGTTTCGTTTAATAAACGTGTAGCTCACGATCCGTTTGCCTGCTCGTTTTTCTGCAGTCTGCACTAATCAGCCAGTGGCATTACTTCAACTTTGCGGATGTTTACCTTGCTGCCGGGATCGTGCTGTTGGAAAGCGAAGTGACCGGACTTAAACGTTTTATCAAAGTCCAGATATTCATACAGCTCATGACCGTCCACGGTCACCTTGATACGAGTCATTTCGCGACCGCGCCAAATGTCGTCACGAATTTCCAGATCGTAAGTGAACCATTCGCCCGGCTTAACGTGCTGCTTGTAAACATGGCACATGCCGTAGATGGAACCGGTGCGGATCGGGTCCGTATGAGTGCTGTCGATCTGTGCTTCGTAGCCATCGGAGAAGCCGGGTTTTCGAGTTGTTCGAAAGTACAATCCCGAGTTGCCACCGTCGTTAATCTTCACTTCGGCGCGGTATCGAAAATTTTTGTACGGTCCTTTGGTGCATACCAGCATCGATGCCTGACCGGATCCGTTGATCGAACCATCCTTAACTTCCCAATGGCTGTCGTCGCGACCGATTTTTTCCCAGCCATCCATCGTTTTTCCGTCGAACAGGGAAACCCATTTAGGTTCATCAGCCATGACGTCTGCCGTAGTCGGTAAAACAAAAACGGCAGCTAAACAAAGAAGCATTCGAGTAGGGGTGTTCATCAGCAAGATCCAGGGTTCAATGTAAATTAGTTTGCAACTGACACATGGTTTACGCGACTCAGAGTATAAGCAGGATGTCTGAAGAATACGAATCAATCAAACACCAAACCAACCACGACCTGCGTCGCTGGATTGGTGGCAGTGCAGATTCGTGTGGGGCAATAAAGTGGCCGCTATAAATGGATCTGGATAGTGCGTGTTACCAGACGCGGGTATGATAAATCCCAATGATAAACCCACATTATTCGGATTCCATTGTGAGATCTATGAATCACATCCTTCTGGGTTCTGTCCTGCTTCTACCGCAAGCTATTTATGCCGAAGAAGTTGGTGCGGCGGACAGACTTGCTTCTGTCACAGCACTTATGCAGAACTACTGCGTCGATTGTCATAATTCAGTCGAACAGCCTACGGGATTGAACCTGGAAGAATTCGACACAAAATTCGACGCTGCTGGTAGGGCATCGGATACAGGCACCTGGGAGAAGATTGCCCGACGACTTCGGGCTCGACAGATGCCTCCAGCCGGCGCAAAGCGTCCCAACGAAAAAGAACACACAGAAGCGTTAGCCTCACTGGAATCAATACTTGACGAATCCGCAACTTTACACCCCAGGCCTGGCCGCACCGATTCGATCCGACGATTAAACCGAACGGAATACCACAATGCTGTCCGAGATTTGCTGGCGATCGAAGTTGACGTCAACAGCCTTCTGCCCGCAGATCAATCCGGACACGGATTCGACAATGTAACAGTTGGCGACCTGAGTCCGGTGCTGTTGAGCCGCTACATCACTGCCGCCGAACGCATCAGCCGACTGGCGGTTGGTGGCCCCTTGAAGAGCCCCGGCGGTTCTACAATGCGTTTGCCTGCCGATTTGACGCAGGATTCTCACGTCGAAGGCCTGCCACTCGGAACACGGGGTGGCACCACTTTCGAATATCAGTTCCCGACCGACGGCAAATACGAAATACAGCTGCGTCTGATGCGAGACCGCGATGAAAAGATTGAAGGCCTGAACGCACAGCACAACGTCGACGTTTTACTGGATCGACAACTTGTGCACCGCTTTACCGTGAGCCCTCCGAAACAGGACAAGGCATGGCAAAAAGACTACACGCACCTGGATTCGCATCTTAAAAAACGCTTTCAGGCTTCGGCCGGGCCGCATCACATGGCCGTTACATTTCCGAGCACAGCCGCTTCGTTATCAGATAATGCACGTCAGCCTTTTGACGTAAGCTTCAATCGACATCGGCATCCCCGAACTGCTCCCGCATTGTATGAAGTTTCAATTGTGGGGCCGTTCAGTCAACCCAACGCCGGCAGTTCGTATAGCGATACCCCGTCGCGGAAACAGATCTTCACTCGCTATCCCAGCACGGAATTTGATACGGAAGAGTGTGCCAGAATAATTCTTAAACGACTGTTGCGTTTGGCGTACCGACGTCCCGTTACTGAAATGGATCTTGAAGTGCCTCTGCGATTTTTTCGCGAACGCTTCGCGAAAAAAGAATCCGGCTCAGGTCAGTTTGAATCCGCAATCGAAACAGCACTGTCCACGATTTTAGTGAATCCGCATTTCCTGTTTCGAGCCGAATCAGATCCGGACGATGCAACTGAAGGAACCGTCTATCAGGTTTCCGATCTGGAACTTGCGACGCGTCTGTCCTTTTTCCTGTGGAGCAGCATTCCCGACGATGAATTGCTGACGCTTGCAGAAGCCAATCGTCTGCACAGCCCGGACATACTGGAAGTACAGGTGCAGCGACTGCTGAAGGACGCGAGGTCGCATTCGCTGGTCACAAACTTCGCGGCTCAGTGGCTGTACCTGCGAAACCTGGAATCTTTTCAACCGGATATGCGACTATTCCCGAATTTTGACGTAAATCTTCGCCTGTCACTGAGACGCGAAACCGAACTTCTTTTCGAAGATATGGTCACTGAGGACCACAGTGTGCTGAACCTGATCAGCAGCGGCACAACGTTTCTGAACGAGCGTCTGGCAAAGCATTACGGCATTCCGCATATCTTCGGCAGCCACTTTCGTCCGGTTGACGTCGCGGAAATGGAAAAGACCACGGGCGTTCTGCGAGGCGGGTTGTTGCGGCACGGCAGTGTCCATGCCGTTACTTCATATGCAACCAGAACATCACCAACGGTGCGCGGCAACTGGATTCTGGAAAACATTCTGGGAACTCCACCTCCACCACCACCGCCAAACATTCCGGCGTTAAAAGACAAAGCGGCAGCGTTAAACCTGACAGTGCGCGAAAGATTGGCTGAACATCGATCGAACCCGGCCTGTGCCAGTTGTCACAATTTAATGGATCCCATCGGCTTTGCATTGGAGAACTTTGATGCGGTCGGCCAATACCGATTGTTTGACGGCGAGCAACCGATTGATTCTTCAGGTGCTTTGCCGGACGGAACAGAGATTAACAGTGTTCAGTCGCTGGAAGCAGGTATCATTGAACGTCCGGAATTGTTTGTCGGAACACTGACGGAAAAGTTGCTGACATTTGCATTGGGACGTGGCATCGAATCCTACGATGCAGCGGCTGTACGCAAAATTGTGCGAGAAGCTGCTGACAGTAATTATCGTTTCTCTTCGCTTGTGACCGGTATTGTGCTCAGCACACCGTTCCAGAAAAGGGTGGTCGAATGATCAATACAAAAAAAGCGATTTCACGAAGAACACTACTGCGTGGCACCGGTTCCGCCTTCGCCCTGCCTTTGCTGGATGCCATGATTCCTGCCAGCACCGCACTGGCCGCGACGGTAGCTGCACCGGCCAATCTCAGGCGGTTGGGCTATGTCTACATGCCGATGGGGTTTAACCCGAAGGAATGGATTCCGGAAGGAAATGACCTGTCCATATTACCTTCGTCGCTGCAGTCGCTTCAAGACGTCAGGCAGCACGTGGCCGTCGTCAGTGGTATGGAACTGAAAAACGCCTATCCGGGCTCACACGCCACTTCCAATTCCGCATTTCTAAGTGCAGCAACGGCGCGCCGTACGGAAAGTTCGGACTATTATCTAGGCACGACCGTCGACCAGATCGCGGCGAAAACAATTGGCCAGCAAACGCAACTGCCATCGCTGGAACTGGCAATGGACCTGCTCGAAAACGTTGGACAGTGCGACAATGGCTACGCCTGCGTGTACCAGAACAATCTGTCGTGGTCATCACCGACAACTCCGCTGCCGGCGGAAGCACATCCGCGAATCGTTTTCGAAAGTCTGTTTGGAGAAGGTGGTTCTACGGCTGATCGTCGAGCCGCTCTGCAACGTCGAGCCAGTCTGCTGGATTCCGTCACCGCCGAGATGCAGCGTTTCAAGCTTCAACTCGGCTCGCAAGACCGCAACAAAGTGGACTATTATTTCGACAGCATTCGAGAAGTCGAACGTCGAATCCAAAAGGCAGAATCCACTGTCGCCGAAAATCCTCTGCCCGATCTTGATCGTCCGGTGGGAGTGCCAGCCGCTTATGCTGATCACGCCAGGCTTATGTTCGACCTGCAGTTGCTGGCGTTTCAGGGCGATATTACCCGAATCGTCTCGTTTCAATTAGCTCGAGAAGCGAGCACCAGATCATATCCGGAGATCGGTGTTCCTGATCCGCATCACCCGATTTCGCACCATGGCAATGACCCTGAGAAACTACAGAAGATCGCAAAGATTAACCAGTTTCATGTTTCGCTCTTTGCAGAGTTTCTGGCAAAGATGGCAGCAACGCCGGAAGGCAATGGTTCTTTGCTGGACCATTCGCTGTACATGTATGGCAGCGGCATGGGCGATCCTGATGCTCACGACCACACAGACCTGCCAATTCTTGTCGCTGGCGGCGCAGCCGGAAACATGGTCGGCGGACGGCACATCAAGTACGACAAAGAAACGCCACTCGCCAACCTGCATTTGACTCTGTTAAACAAAGTTGGAATCGAAATAGATTCGTTCGCTGACAGCGACGGCGATGCCAACGAATTGTTTCAGCCACTGTCGCTGTGACTGGATTCCAGCCTTCAAATCCGGCGTCTCTCATTGCATCAAACGGAAAGTCAGATTTGCAACCAGCATCGACTGAAGTTTTCCGTGCTGCGTTTCATTCATCGGGCGTTTCAACAATCGTTTAGGATTGAACACAGACTATGAACAACTTGCCAATCAGGTCACGTTGTCTGTCCATCTTCTTCAAACTGTTTGCCGCGACCGGTCTCGCAGTAGCTTGCGCAACACCGTGTTTCGCTGACGATACCGTTGCTGGTGAACCAGTGGCAACAGGCGCCGCTGTTGCGAATCCTGACATTGCTGACGCTGCGGAAGTTAAAGCCTGGTCCAGGCTGACAACAATATTAACAGGCGGTGCGGACATCAACGCAACACAGCCTGATGGTATGTCAGCACTGCACTGGGCCGTGCATCATGGGCACCGACCGACAGTTGAACAGCTGACCGCAGCCGGCAGCGACGTTGACTTGGCGACTCGATACAACGTTACTTCTCTGTCAATTGCCTGCACTTTAAACGACGCAGGCATCGTCAAAATCCTGCTGGAAGCCGGTGCCGACGCGTCCGCGAAACAATCTGGCGGAATTACATGTCTGATGCTTGCTGCCAGAACAGGTAACGCCGAATCCGTACAGCACCTGCTAAATCACAAAGCTGCTCCGAACGCAACAGAACGTAGTGGTCAAACAGCGCTAATGTGGGCGGCGGCCGAAGGGAACGAAGCCGCAGTTGACGTATTGATAAAGGCCAACGCCGATCTAAACATTGAAGATAAATCCGGCTTCACCGCCATGATGTTTGCTGCACGACAGGGCCGGCGCGGCGTGGTAGAAGCCCTGTTGACGTCTGGTGTGGACGTCAACTTTGCGATGACTTCCAAACGCCCTGGAAACCGAGCTCCGCGCAACAGTACCTCCGCACTTTTGATGGCTGTCGAAAGCGGCCACTTTGAGCTGGCAATGTTTCTTGTGCAGCACGCCGCTGATCCCAACGACCAACGCAGCGGCTTCACTCCGCTGCACGTTGTGACGTGGGTGAGAAGGCCAAAGCAAGGCGAAGATCCGGACGGTGATCCGCCGCCACGTGGATCGGGAAATCTGACATCGTCGCAGTTTGTGAAAGACATTGTTGCGGCAGGGGCTGACGTCAATGCTCAACTACAGAGCGGCAAAGGCGGAAAAGCGTTTCTGAACTCAAAGGGCGCGACGGCCATGCTGTTCGCCAGCAAGACCGCGGACCTGCCGTTGATGTCGCTATTGGTCAAACTCGGTGCCAACCCTCACATCACCAACGTCGACAACAGCACGGCATTGATGGCTGCTGCAGGTGTTGGCGTCCGCGCAGTCGGAGAAGAACCGGGAACAGAAGCCGAAGTCATGGAAGCTTTGGGTTTTCTTATCAGCCATGGACTCAACGTAAACGCCGTCGACGACAACAAAGAAACCGCGATGCACGGAGCGGCCTATCGCAACTTTCCAGCTGTAGTCAATTACCTGGCACAGCACGGTGCAGATTCGTCGTTCTGGAATCACAAGAACGCATATGGATCCACTCCCGTGATGATTGCCGAGGGAAAACGCCCTGGCAGCTTTAAGCCATCTCCGGAAACTGTGCGAGCCCTGCAGTCTGTGATGTCGCAATGAGAGACAGAGCCTTTGGTTCAGGTATTCGGAAACCGCTGCTGAAAAATGCTCACGCGTTTGCAGTGAAGCTTGCGGAATTATCGCCGCAAATACCGCGTATCAGCCTGCTTTGTGAAAAACAACGAGCCAAATCTACGCGGCTATTTTTATAACTGGCCACGTGCGGTGTCGCGGTTTGATTGTCGGTTGACCTGAAACTGTAGCTAGTGCGCGTCGGGAAATGGTTGTTGAGCTGAAAACGGCTGTGGTTTGGAGTCGGTTTTTCGGTGAAGATTCAGCGTGCGGGGTGACTTGCGGCGCGCAAATGGCGATTTTGGTGTAGCGTGGGCCGGTCTTGGTGGATTTTGTCACGCTTCGCGCGTACGTCCGTTGCGGCCTTCGCTGAAGTC
>JBDNFN010000143.1:0-7779 GCA_041689795.1 Fuerstiella sp.
AAGGTCGCCCGCCGATCGATATGACGGCGAAGCAAAAGATGGCTCGCCGCAACCGCACGAAGAAAGGTCGAATGGAATATGCTCGGCGGAAGGTGATCATCGAACCGGCCCCGTTTTCTCTCAACACAGTGGTCAGATCAAAGCTGGCCTCGGGTTTCGCAATTTCCTCCTGCGAAGTCTTGAGAAGATGCAGGGGGAATGGAATCTGATCTGCCTGACGCACAACTTATTGAAGTTGTTTCGCAGCGGTGCGCAGATCGCAAACTAAATGAGACCAAACGCGGCAGTCTGCGAAGAAGACATCGCCGATTCTGGCCTCAAATTCGGCGGGGAACCGAATTTCGCGGCTCAATCCACGACGAGCCACCCGAACCGCCATCATCTGCCATGTTTTTTAATTACTCAACTCGGCACTCGCTCAAAACAACCCGGTTCACGGACACGCTGCTAGTTAACTTCCGCATCCGCCGGAACCGCAGCCGCCTCCACCACCTTACGCCTCCACGATTCCTGCTGCCGCGACAGGCTGAACGTGAATAATTCCAAGTCCCGCTGCTGCTGCAAGCAGAGCTAATCGAGTTGTTTCGGCGTCTTGACCGTTTAAGACGTATAATACGACTTGGTCTGCCTGCAAAGTCCACTCGATGTCAATAATCTGTAACTGTAATTGCCAATCGTCGACCCGCTGTTGCCACTCAAAAAACTCAAGCTCCGCACGTCGACGATTTTCTGCGTGCTGTTCTAAGTCAGCCGCACTCGTGATTCTCTGCACGTCTCCCGTTACGGGATTGTCTGTCGTTATGATTCCCTTGCGGACAATTTCCAATAGCTCTGCGACTTCCATGCCACGGTCGGAACTCACGACGACTTTCAGACCGCGTCGCTCGACAGATTCCAACTGATTTTTGAGCTCGCTGCTGAGCCCGAATCTAGCAACCTGCGGTATCAATCCATACCGTACCAAAGCAACATGTTTCGGCGGTGCCACTTCATCTGCATCGTCTGCGGTTGCTGCTGCATCTTCCACTCGATTTGTGCTGATCACGCTCTCACCTGCTTGTTCTCTTGATCTTCTGTGGTCATCTTTCGCGCCCATTCTGACGCGAATTCAGCGACTAACGATAAATCACAACCAGAAAAATCAACGCCTCACCGCGACCGGTATTTCTAATCTGATGAGGGACGTCGGCCTTGTAGCTGGCAGAATCTCCCTTACACAGGGAAGTCAATTCCTGATCCGATGTTACCTCCACCGCGCCTTTCTGCACAGTAAGGAATTCACGTGTTCCTTCAAAATGGGCAGCAGACTTAAGGATTCCGTCGCTGTTGAAGCGAACTTCATACAGCTCAACGTCCTTTTCAAGATTCAGTGGCGACAGCGTTCGAATAGTACAATCCTTGTCCTCACGAAAAATGTGACTCCGATCGGCTGCCCGGACAACGTCAATGTTCGGGACAACATGAGACTGTTCGATCAGTTCAGCGACTGAAAGCCCAAACGCCGCTGCAATTTTGACAGTCACTGCCAGAGTTGGATTGGCCTGCTCTCGTTCAATCTGACTCAACATCGAACGACTCACGCCCGAAGCCCGAGATAACACGTCCAGTGACCAGCCAGAATCCTGTCGCAGTTGTCCAATTCGTTGACAAACGGTTCGACTAACATCTTCTGCCGACATTGATAACGAGTTCGGAACGTCGCTCATATTTTAGTAATATTCAGTATAAGGGAATTTTCGTCTTGTAAGATGGACGGCCTAATTTCTAGTATACGAAACATTCTGTCCGCTATCCAGCATGAAAGGAACAGTAATGAAGGCGCTGGTCAAACGTAACGCTGAAAAAGGGCTGTGGCTCGAAGACGTTCCCGAACCAAAAGTCGGAGTTAACGATGTTCTCATCAAAGTCGACCGCACAGGAATTTGCGGTACGGACGTCCATATCTATAAATGGGACGAATGGGCAAAGAAAACAATTCCTGTACCGATGGTGGTCGGTCACGAATTTGTCGGCGAGGTCGTTGAAGTTGGTTCCAATGTGCTGGACTTTCATCCCGGCGAAGTAGTCAGCGGAGAAGGTCACGTCGTTTGCGGACGCTGCCGTAACTGTCTGGCAGGCCGCCGACACCTGTGCAACAAAACGCAGGGCATCGGTGTGAATCGTCCCGGCGCCTTTGCGGAATATATCGCTTTGCCAATGACAAACGTCTGGCACCATGCAGCCGATATTGATCGCGACATCGCTTCGGTTTTTGACCCGTTTGGTAATGCCGTCCATACAGCTTTGTCTTTTCCTGTGCTGGGGGAAGACGTTCTAATTACCGGAGCCGGCCCGATCGGCCTGATGGCCGCAGCGGTTGTTCGCCACGCAGGCGCAAGGCACGTGGTCATTACCGATGTGAATGCATGGCGACTGTCGCTCGCTGAAAAGCTAGGTGTTACCCGAGCCGTCGATGTGCGAACTCAGAAGCTTGAAGACGTCCAAAAGGAACTTGGCATCGTAGAAGGTTTTGACGTCGGTCTGGAAATGTCCGGCAATCCTTCAGCCTTTCGGGACATGCTTGCAAACATGTGCCACGGCGGAAAAATTGCGATGCTCGGCATACCGTCAGAAGATATCGCAATCGACTGGAACACTGTGGTCTTCAACATGCTGACGATCAAAGGGATCTATGGTCGTGAGATGTACGAAACGTGGTACAAGATGACCGTGATGCTTCAGAGCGGTCTGAACATCAGCCCCGTCATTACTCATCGCATGCCCTACACAGACTTTGAGGATGGTTTCGCAGCGATGCTTTCCGGCGAATCTGGAAAAGTGATCCTGAAGTGGTAACCGTCAGTAGCGAAAAAAAAACACTACAGCCGGAAATTGTCGGCTGCAGTGTTTTGAATATTTCAGTTACCAGTTGGCGTCCGAGAATGGTTTTCCTGCATGATGATTGGCGCCGCAAATCGATTTAGCCAACTTCGCACGGACGAACTGAGTCAGCCGCTTGAAGTTGTACTCAAGGAAACCTGCTCGGTGGTCTACTTACCGAACATGCCGCCAAGCATTCCCAAAAGCCCCGATGTTGGCTCGCCCGGTTGTGTCCACAACCACATGGTGCGAACAAGTTCGATACCAACAAAAGCACTAACTACTGAAAACACGGCTCCAAGTGATACGAAGGTAGTCCAAAGTCCGCCCCATGGCTCGTCCTGAACCATCCAGCCGGCTCCGGCGACTGCTCCGGCCGGAGCAGTAAATCCGCCGACTTTACTTTCGCCGGCCTCAAATCCAGCGTCGGCATCTTCGTCTTCGGCGTCCCAGACGTCGTCCATTTCGTCTTCTTCGAAGTCGTCCTCGAAGCCATCGTCGCCAAGATCGTCTTCAAACGCTTCGTCTGCGTCAAAATCGGCGACGTCCATATCGTCATTGACAACTGCTGTTTGGCTGGCCACGCTAAACTCGTCGCCAGCATCATCATCATCAAACATCAGCACACTTGTGTCTGTGCCGAAGTCGTCATCATCATCGTCCAGACCTGCCAGTTCGAACTCACTGTCGTTATCGCTGGTTTCTGGAAAACTCATTTCCATTGTGTTGGCATTGGACTTCCCAAGATCGGGCCTTCCGCCACCAAGTGCCGACATCGGCTGAGTGTGCCCCATGTCGTCGGCATCGAGGGAAATGCCGCTATCGTCGTCAAACAGGGCAATCCCACTATCTGTCGCTTCAAGACTAATACCTGAATCGCCAACGTCCAGAGTGATACCACTGTCGTCACCAAGAAGAGCGCCGCTATCAAGGCTTTCCAGCGAAATGCCGGAATCGTCGGCTTCGAGGCTGATACCGCTATCATCGATTTCAAGACTGATGCCGCTGTCGTCATCACCGGCTGAAACGCTGGAATCGATCAGCTTCAGATCACTGTCTTCCGGTAGATCCATCGCCATGGTTGCGCCGAGACCACTTGAATTATCACGGTCCATCAACCGGATATCGCTTTCGGTGGCTGAACCCACTGAGTTCAACATCACGTCGCTATCGCTGTCATCTTCGGTTACGTCAAGCGAATCAACAAGGTGGACGTCACTATCTGAATCGATGTCCAGAAAAATGTCAGAATCTTCATCGTCCGCCAGCAGACTGGCTGCAACGACGTCACGGTCTGAATCATTTCCAGAAAGCAGTCCTGACCCTTCATCAGGCTCATCCGTTAGACGCACGTCGCTGTCTGAATCCGAAAGCAGCAGGCCAGCTGCATCGTCGGCACTCAGGCTTCCAGCATCGTCGTCTAAGTCGTATTCAGAATCGATTCCAGCCAGCACTTTCATGCTTTCGTCGGATTTATCAATGATCGACTCAACCAGCTCGATGTCGCTGTCCGAATCCTGCCCCGTCAGCAGAACTGAACTGGCACTCGCTAAAGTTGAATCATCATCGCTGATTTCAATTTCACTCCCGGTGTCCGCACCCAGTACGTCTTCTGCAAACAAAGACGATGCCAGCTCGACGTCTGCTTCCAGTTCAGCCCCTGACAGGATCAAAGAACTGTCATCATCGTCGATTGGCGCCAGATTGATATCCGGGTCGGTGCCGGACAAAGCTCCGGAAACACCACTGTCTGCACCCCGAGCCACCATTGTGATATCGCTGTCCGAATCAACGTCCGCGCCAACCAACTTCACATCGCTGTCTGAATCAGCGATCCCACGCTCTGTTTCGTTGAAATCCAGTACATTGGTGCTTGAAGGGTCATCGTCTGCGTCTAGGGTCAATTGGGAATCGCCGGCCAGTTGCACGTCACTGTCGGAATTTGCCAGATTGGTGTCAGAATCGAAAAACGAATCATCGAACGCCAGTCTCACATCACTGTCTGAAGCAGCCAGATCGATCCGATTTGCATCGCTCGCATCGACCAGTTCCACTTCCTCGTCGTCATCTTCGACTTCGATAGCCATTTCAACATCGTCATCGTCATCGTCATCTGCACTGACGACTTCCACCTCAGGCGGAGTGCTGCTGTCGTCATTGTCGTCGTCAAAGAACGAGTCATCAAAGTCAATACGGACTCCGCTGTCTTCGCCGTTAAGTCCTAACTTGCCTGCGCCCATATTCAGGGCGTCTTCGGCCGTGATGATCGGAATGTCAGGAGATGAATCCGCCTCGAGACTTCGCGCGAACTCTTCCACGTCCTGTTCGCGAAACTTCCAACTACCTCGGTCGGCAAAACCGCGAATTTCACCGTCTTCGCGAAGTCGCTGAAGATGATCGGTGTCGATGCCAAGGCGTTCAGCAGCTTCGTCGAGTGTCAAGTACTTTTTGGCCATGTTCCCACAGACTCCAGACAGTGTTCCAGTCAATGTTCGCAAATCGACGATCTGGTGCAGCAGTACCAGGTTCGCGACAGCGAAACACAACATTCTTAGCCTCCGGCTACCAATATCAGCGCATCTCCTCCAGCTTGCGCAATTCTAAATGTCAATGGGCTAGATGCAAGTCGTTTGTTTTCTCTGGCCTGCGGGTTGCGAAGGTCGCGTGGCTTCTGGCGCGATGATCACGATTGATGACGGAAAGTTACTCGCCACAATTTTCGTTAAAGTTTCCCAAACGCCCGCAAAACACGGCGGTTCACAAAATGTCCCGGCCCCTAATGACGTATCACTAGCGCTCGGCGTGATAACGCGGCAAACTTAAGAAGACCCTTACCATGCTTGTTTTTGTCGAAAATCCGGGTTACGCCGACAATTCGGTTTGGGGTCACCGATGCAGCGACAGCAAATGATTGTTTTGGCGCCGAGTTTTCAGCCGGAAACGCAGCTTGGTCTGTGATTTTGCGGTCCCGCCATGGTCGCGACTGGAATATCAAGCCACATTCTCGCCGGCAAGCCGTCAACTCACGTGGGCTTGTCGGGGGCGGCATCTTTCGACAATTCATCAGATGAGTCATCGGCTGGGCTTTGCGAATCATATTCGTCCAACAGCACAGACGGGTATGTCTCACTCTTATCACATTTCCTGCAGATGATACGCACAAGATCCGAACTGCCGATTCGCAGCTGATTCGTTTCGCACAGTTGGTAGAGTTCCTTCAGGTGAGTATCGACCACGGGTATTTTGCTGTTACGTGAGCATAGAAGCGACGGTCTCGACGTTGTCGCGGTGTTTTGTGTGGGACAAAGAAGCGTGCCCCACTTGACGGGCTTCGGCGGCGGAAGCTGTGTCACCGAATTTCGCGACAATAACGGTAGTGTTATCGCGACTTCCTGCGGCGTTCGCCGAATTGATCAACTGGTTCGTCACGACCTGTGCACACTCGCCGCTGGCCAGAATTTCGCCAATCTGCGAAGTGCTCAGATGTCGTGTCAAACCGTCTGTACACAACAGCAATGTGTCGTTCCAGGACAGCGTCGACTTGTAGACCTGTGGTTCCAGCTGCTTCGGCTCGCAGCCCAGCAGGCTAAACAGGACGTGATTCAGTGTGATTTTGCAATCTGCTCCGGTGCGAGGGCTCCGGCGTCCGCAAGTGCTTGAGCAGAGGTCTGATCGTGAGTCAGATAGGATCATTTCTCCGTTGCGACACAAATATGCGCGACTGTCGCCAACGTGCACCAGATCAACATGAGGCCACACCACATAAGCCAGGGTGATGGTTGTTCCCATTCCTTGATGAGACGGCAAAGCTTCGGCTGTATGTTGAATTCGCTCCTGAGTGAACTGGAGAGCAGACTTAATGTCGTGCATAAATGTATCTTCCCGTTCGTCCTTAGGAAGAAAGATCTAGTGCATTGCATTCAGCAGATACTGCACAACGTTCTCCAGTGCCAAACGACTGGCCTGCAACATTGCCCCGACACCATCAGCGACCAGCAATAACTTTGCCAGAGAACCGCCGAGCATTTTTGTTTCGTCGTCATAGGAAAGACTTGTCTGGTGAATGACAACTGACTTTTTTAGATCAGCGATCATAAACTGATCTTCGTTCTTCTGCCGAACCAAACCTACGTGACTTTCACCGAAACAGTCCATCTTGCCAAACATTAAAGACAACCTTTCTTAGTGCAACACATCAACCGTTGTTGTGAATTCAAATGCTTAAAAAACGCGTAACCAAACAGTTCGATAAATTGACTGGCGGCGATAGCAGCAACGACTCACGCATTTCGTGTGGGCTCATCCACCAATTGTCAGAGGCGTTTCCGAAGCAAGTTTCGGACCGTTACCGCAATTGCGTTGTTATGTCAGATGGGCTTCGATTCCAGCAAGTCTGATGCGCGTCCAACCGCCCTGTAAGTGCGAATTCGCACACATTATTCAAGGCTGAGCAGTCATGCGCAGTGCAATCAGGTTCGTCCTCGAATCGTTGCGCTGCGGCTTTAGATTGGCCGCTGGCAATCAGTTTTTGCTCCAACCACGGCTTCACCACCACTAACCGCTCAGTGGGCCGACTGATGAACTGATAGAACGGGGACTGTACTTCAGTGAAAAACTCGCTCAGTGGTTGAATCGCGAACTGCGTCCAGAAATCCGTCGTGGCCGTTGGTTGTCATGGCAATCAGGTCAACTTTGTTTTTGATCGCGTCGTCACACATGCAATCAACCACGTCTCCTGTGCGATTTCCCCAGCGCTAATGGCACTTTTTGCCGTTCGGCTGTCAGTGAGCGCTTAAAACCAGCCATTGATGTGCGGGTTAAAACCGGCCACTGAGGGGTTGGGTATGTTGATCAATTTCGGCACGCGAAGTGTCGGGGGAGGTCCGCATATCGAACCAGCTGTCAATGGCGACTCATCAA
>JBDNFN010000144.1:0-19646 GCA_041689795.1 Fuerstiella sp.
CCAGAATGTGGGCTGCATGTTGTTACCGTTGAGCAATCGGAAAACTCGTTGCCGACCGGTCTTCACGATCTGACAGGGGATGCGGATGATGGCCGTCACGAACGTGCGGAATTCCATCTTGAGCAGCCGAAACTTTTCTTGGCGACGTTGGTCTTTCCAGCGTCCGGTTTCCGGAAGACTCAGCGCAAGCCACGCTTTCAACGTCCACGCCAGAGAACTGATCAGCATGTACGCCCAGTTCGAATACCGGTTGTCCACCGGAGCAGTCAGTGAACGCGGACCGTTCTTTAACTGTTCGATGTGATTCTCCTGTTCGCAGCGGTCGTTGCATTGAAGCACGATTTCTATCGCCGTCGCATCACCATCATTGGTGATATAAAACAGATAGCGAAATTCCTTGATGAGAAGTTTCTGGCCCTTCATTTCTTCGATCGTTTTGCGAACAACGATCATGCGATACGAACGGTCGCAGGCCGTCGGCTGGTAGTCGAACTCCGCCACGTCTTCGCGCTGCAGCACGAGATTTTTGTATTCGCGTTCGATGACGATGTTCTCTTTGACCGGATGTCCTTTCTCGCGTGATTTGGTTTTTGCAACGTATCGAGGCTGCCGTTTGAGCTTCTTCCACTTCGACTTTGCGAGCATTTCCGCCTGTGTTTCAAGGGGCAAATACGCTTTGTAGCCGAAGTAAAACGTCACGTTGTCGTCATCCCAGCGGTCGAGATGCGTCGTCTGACTGAAGGCCGTGTCGCCTCGGAATACGATTTTTCGGAAGCCGCACTCGCGCAGATAGCGGGCCACGTCATCGCATTCAGCGGCCACTCCGTCTTCGCTCGTCTGATTGCCCGAACGATTGACGATCCGCAGCGGCTCACGCGTTTCCGCCAGCGATATCAGAAGCGGATGGCGGCATCGCCGCATTCAATCCGCCAGTGGCGGACCCCAGATGCCCTTGAACGACATGTCCATGCCGAATTTAGATTCGCCCGTTGTACCCACAATCGATCCGTCCATGTCGACCGTCGCGCGGTCGAAGAACTCGTCGGGCTGCTCAGCCCACACGTTCCGCCGAGCCGCATCGATCGCCGTGTGCAGCGTGTCGATGTCGGCTTTGCTTTCGAACCGACGGCAGAAGTCGCCCGCCGTCGATGAATCGGTAATGCGTTTCGTGCCGCATGCATTCAAATAAGCTTCGTCGCCGCGTTTCTTCTTCAGATCTTCCAGACACGTTCCGTCGGTCATCGCGTTGTAAGCGATGTTGAGCACATGATCCGATTCATGATACGGAAAATGATCTTGCAAAAATTCGACATGCTCATTGATGGCATCGACCAGTCCACTCTGCTGAGCCATCGCCTGAGCGAGGATGTCTCTAAAATCGAGACGGCGCCGTCAACATGTCAACACACCAACAAGACGAGGTGCGCTGACGTGTTGACGTGTTGACGTGTTGACGATGAAAAACCATTGAATCGTCTGGGCAAACGACAACGACTTATTAAGGGGGCGGATCACAATTGTAGACGCAGCTCTTCTACAATACGGCCAGTTGCCGTCGTTGTCTCAATCTGTCTTCGATTTGAACCACCATGTCGCCTGCTAAGGAATCCTGATTCAGACGCCACTCAAATGGTCTGTTCTTATCTCGACAAGCCGGGTTTATGCACATACGGAACGAGTTATTTCTCCGTTGACTTCTATTACTCTTCAGGTGGTGACAGTTTCAGGGACAGCATCGTCTCTTATTCTGTGGTTTATGAAAGGACCTCAGAATGGCTCGCAAGAAGAAGACAACAGCGTCGAAACCTCGACGTCGCGACTACCCCGAAGAGTTCAAAGAGGAATCAGTCCAGATGCTGCTTGATGGTCACTCGGCTGCCTCGGTTGTTGATCGGTTTGGCATCTCCAACACCAATGTTCTGTACCGCTGGAAGAAAGAACATCTAACCAGAAGCGGCCCGGTGGCCAGCACTCTCTAGGCTTGTGTGAGGGAACTTGAAGGCGAGCTGCGTCGTGTTGAGCGTGATCCGGAAGTATTAAAAAAACGTTGGCTATTTTCGGCCGCAACGAATAGCTGACGTCTACGCGGCCATTGAAGTCATTGTTGCCGAAGGTATCTGTAACGCGGCTGAAACATGTCGAATTCTGGACGTGAATCGTACTTCCTTTCATGCCCGAAAGAAGGCATCTCGACAATCTTTGAAGAACAGGATGACGAACTTTCACCGTTGATAAGAGTCACCTTTAAGAAGCACCGACGTCGTTATGGGACTTGAAGGATCACCAAAGACCTCGAACAACTCGGGTACGCATGCAGTCGCAGGAGGGTCGCAAACATCATGAAAACACTGGATTTGAAGGCTATTCAGCCGAAGTCGTTCGTGCCGAAGACGACCGATTATCGTCATCGTTTAGGCTATTCGCCGAACCTCTTGCTTGAGGCAGACTCGCCGTCTACAGCTTAATCAAATCTGGGTCGGCGACATCACTTACTTTTCTTTGGAAGGTGGAGTTTTTAGTTACCTCGCGATCTTAATGGATCTCTTCTCACGTCGAATCGTGGGCTGGCATCTGGCCGACAATATGACGGAATCGCTTGTGCTGCGAACGTTGCGTTCGGCCGTGAAAACGCGGCAGCCATTGCCCGGATTAATTCATCACACGGATCGAGGCGGACAGTATGCTGGTAACGAGTATTGTTTGGTGCTGCGTCGCGATGAGGCTCTGCAAAGCATGAGTCGCGAGGGCGACTGCTACGGCAACGCATTCATGGAAAGTTGCTTCGGAACGATCAAGATTGAACTCGAAATGACCGATTTCGAAAGTAGTCGGCAGGCAAGAAAAGAGATTGCTCAGTACATCCTGTATTACGATTTCGATCGTCGACATTCGGGCATCGAATACTGCCTGTCAGTTCGCGCTTAAAACCTGCCAGGGATTTGCGGGTTAAAACCGGCCACTGAAGGGCTGGGTATGTTGGTCGATTTCAGCACGTTGAGTGCTGGGGGAGGTCAGCATGTCCAATCGGCTTTCAATGGCGACGCATCAATCGATCGAAACTCTGCACCGTTCAGGCCATTCCAACAGGGAAATTGCTCGTCTTTTGAGCCTTGACCGGGGTGCCGTCAACAAGCGAGTGCGTCTGATTCGGGCCGAATCGCAGGCTCAGAAGAAGTCAAAATCCGAGTCCGATCAGATTTAAAACCGGCCAAACCCGCGCACCGGGTCGGACAAAAAAGACGACGAAAAAACCAAGCAATTAGTCCACTTCCCATCAAAACCCTGGCCGGTTTTGACCCGCAAACAAGTGGCCGGTTTTAACCCGCAAACTGACATGCCCACCAGTTCAGTTTGAACAGATCATCAATCTCCGGAAATAAGAGAATGCCCTGTCCCTGAAACTGTCACCACCTCAACACCTCAACATGTCAACATGTCAACGCAGGATGATCGCCTGCCCTCGAATGTTTTTTAAGAGATATTTGTTCGCTCGTTCTGCCGAATCTGAGCAAGCATCGTCTCCACCCCGGTCGGTTGAGTCAAATTCCGTTCCGCTCTGTCTAAGGATTTCCGATGGTGTCGGTAATTGTCTAGAATGGTTTCGCTCGAAGGCGTTTTTATGTGAACGTCTTCGTCAGTCAAGCAAACTATTAGGCGAGATCACTCACGTGTCCGATTGTCTAACAAAAGACCAGATCCGGCAGGCTTACGAGCCGGCGTTCAAATTCCTGGACTCGATTCCGCAGATCATTGCCGACGCAAAAGCTAACGATGACTCAGAATCACTGAGACGCAGGTGTGAAAAGATCGAATTCGAAATTCAGGCCTTGAAGACCTTGTCTGATCGGCTTGTCGAACGACGAGCTCATCTAACCTCTTCGCTCTATTCTCTCGATCGATTGAATCGGTTGCAGGTCATCACGGATATGGTAATCGGTTCCGAATCGTCGCAACGATTGCGGCAGTCCAAACACGGATCGGTTGAAGTCGTCGTATTTCTGGGGGAATGCCTTGCGAGTTGGCTTCGAAATCTGAGTTTTACCCGATGCCCTCTGCATGAAGAATCTGATGATGGCACTAGTTTCGACGAGATGCTGGAGTGCCTGCCCGCGAATATCCCCGAGCTATGGAAGCAATCGCGTCCTTGCCCCCCTGCCGAAGACCAAATAGCTCAATGCCACAGCCTATTGGAGGAAGAGAAAGCAATCCTTCTTGTCGGCTTGAATGATGAAAGTAAGGAGCACAGAGGTAAAAGACCGTCTTCTGACACCAACTCAGACGCCGCAGTAACAAGCCCACGAAATATCGCCACGCGGTCAAACGCCGAGATTTTTCTCGCGGCATTGAGGGATTGGCACAAATTCGAAACAGATGAATTTAATTACGAACCAATCGACGTAGATGACCTCGCCGCGTTGTTCATGACTCCTACACCCAGAAGAGGATTCAGCAGGAGCAGTCTGTATCGCATGTTCGATGAAATCTTTGATACGTACCCACAGTACAAAAACCATTGCCGGGCACAAACAATTGTTCAAGAACTGAAGGCTCGTTCAGGTGAGTACTCGCCCCACAAGCTTCGTGCAAATCTAAATGACGAAGCGATAGCGTTGGTGGAACAACACCGCCTCGGCCACGACGACTAGCTCGTAACGCGGATTCGCTGTCCCATTGTCCCATACCATATTTGGGACGGCCGTTAATTTTCGGCAATTCTCTCGCTCAGTCTTTTGCCGTCTCTTCTCGTCTTTTCCTTTTTCTGACGGCCTCGTCCCATTTTTTTTTGGGACAGCTCCTCACTAGTAGATGCCTCAGCAAGTCGCGAGGCGCATACAGTTTTACGGGGAGTCGAAAATGTCCCAAGAATCTACCAAAGCCAAAACCGCTCAGCTTAGCTCGTCCTTCATCGAAAATCAACTTCGAAGCGGCGAGAGTTTCCTAACCAAGCGGCAGTTTGCGGCCCTGCTTCAGGTGACCGAGCGAACGATTGATCGCTGGCTGTTGGATGGCGAGTTGCCTCCCGAGACCAAGCTAGCCATCGGTGGCAGCGTCCGCTTCAGGCCATTGGTTCTCGAGCAGTGGATTAACTCAAGTCAATCCGGTCGGGTCGATTGACTCTTGCTTCCGTCCGTTCTGTGGAACGTTGCGGCTTGGCCTAGAAATGTGCTTCTGGCTGATCTCTCGTCTGTCGCGTATCGGCATGGCGATTTGGCACACCCTAAAACTGTGAAACAAGTTCTAAGTTCTAAAAAGGATTCTCAATGAAAATTTCCGAAACGTTCTCTGGCTCGTATTTCAAAGCGGCCGACTTTCCCACACCTCGCACCCTCGTGATTGAATCGATTTCAGAGGTCAAATTTGAAGAAGGCTCTAAACCAGTGGTTCGACTTCAGGGTGAACGTCAGCAGCTTGCCCTTAACAAGACCAATGGGTTTGTGCTGGCAAGTGTCTTCGGTGACGACACTGAGTCATGGACCGGACACCAGATTCAGGTCTCTGCAGTGCCAACATTATATCAGGGCCGCCCTGTGAACGGGCTGAAAGTTCAGCCGCTGACTCCGCCGGGTAATTTGAGTGGCCAGATTGCATCTGCTACTCCAGCAACGCCCGCAGCACGACAACTGCCACCAAGTTTGACTCCTCCGCCTCAACTATTAACGCCTCAAGTCCAGGCACCGCGTGTTGACTACGACGCCTGACTCGTCGTTGAGAATTGATACGAAACAGCCTCGGGGGAGTGCCACTCAAACCCGAGGCTGTTTATTTGACGAAACCCGTTCTCATAGGGATCTCACAAATGCATCATACGCCAAGTCCACAGGAATATCTAACTCAAAAATTCTCGGTCATACCGTTGCGATTGGATGGATCGAAGGCCCCAGCAATCGCTTGGGCAACATACCAAAAACAACGACCTACAGAAGCCGATCTTGACCAGTGGTTTTCGCCATCTCTATCAGGAATTGGAGTGGTCACCGGGGAGATAAGTGGCAATCTGCTTGTCCTTGATTTTGATCACGACTCGGAGAAAGTGTTTCTCCGTTTCTGGGATGATATTCACCAGAAGATTCCGGGGATCACCGACCGGTTTCTTGTCGTAAAGACGCCAAGACCAGGTAGGCAAGTGTGGTTTCGCCAAGACTCTCCCGTCGGCCGAAACCAAGTCCTGGCTCACACAGCAGTTCCCCCACTTGTTGGTGATATGGCAGGAGCGCCCGGCGACAGCGAAGCGGTAAAGCTTCAGCCACAAGTCATGATTGAAACACGTGGTGAAGGTGGGTACGTCGTAGCGACTGGCAGTCCAGTAAATGTTCATCCTAATCGCACTCCATACGAAATTATTCATGGGAGCCTTTCGAACTTGGCTCCTCTGTCCATGGAGGAAAGTGAGAACGTCTTAAACGTCTGTCGAAGTTACAGTGAATTCACGCCGCAGAATGTGCAGCGTCAGCCCGGTGATAAGTACTCAGGCGTTCCTCGCCCAGGTGACGTTTTTAATCGAAACGCTGACTTGCAACAGCTGTTGGTCGATCTCGGATGGACGATTGGTACGCAGTCCACGGATCAAGTCATCTTTTTGATTCGTCCAGGTAAGACCACGCCGGGAAACAGTGCAACACTTGGACACCTTCGAGATGGTGATGGGCGACCGTTGTTGTACGTGTTTAGTTCTAACGCTTCCCCATTCAAACTAGGCGAGTGTTATGACGCCTTTGCGGTGTTCGCTTTAACACAGCATCACGGCGATTACCCCAAGGCAGCTACAGCAGCAAGAGCTCTGTACGCAGTGGAACTTGAGCAGGCACAGTCCGCACACGTTCAAGCGCAGACGAGCGATCTTCAACTGCTTTGTAACAGGGATGTTCCCTACAAGCCCTTCCCAATCGACTGCCTTCCAGACACGGTCAAGGCATACGTATCCGAGTACGCCGCCGCAATCGGTATCGATAACGCCTTTGTAGGTGTACCAATTCTTCCTGTACTGGCCGCCGCCATTGGAGGCAGTCGATCCATAGGGCTCAAGAAATCATGGGAAGAGCCCTCCATTCTATGGGCTGTAACCATTGGAAATGTCTCGAGTGGCAAAACACCGGGATTTGAAGCCGCAAAGAGGCCGCTCGTACAGATCGAAAACCGTTTGCATGCGGCTAGAAAACATAAGGCGGGGCTGAACGAACAATTGATGGCCAATTACGAACAAGCGAAAGCTGAAGGTGCGAAAGGTTTGGTGAAACCAAAGCAAAAGGAACTTAAGGACCAAGTCCTACTCAACGACATCACGATGGAGGCTTTGGCTCCTGTTGCAGCCGAAAACAGCAAACTGTTACTTGCTGTTGATGAATTCGCGGGGTTTATCAAGCAGATGGACCAATATCGGCAAGGGCGTGATACCGAAAACTGGCTTTCCGCATACGACGGTGGAGAGATCAACATCAACCGGAAGAAAGGCAACCAACGTATCTGGGTGCCACGCACAAGTATTTCTGTAACCGGTACAACTCAGCCAGCTGTTGCCGCCTCAGTGATTTACACCGATCAATTCATTGGTAATGGAATGGCGGCCAGAATTCTTTCAGCCAGACCTCCATCGGCGATTGTGAGATGGACCGAGAAAGAAGTGCATCCATCGATCGACTCAGCCATGTTTGATTTGGCAAAGCGACTTTACCTGCTGCAAGGGAATGTGGATGACGAGGGACCCGGCCCCAAAATCCTGCCGTGCACAGCCGACGCAAAACTGCTTTTTGTTGAGTGGATGAATGACACCGCGGATTATGCAGAGCGGATGACAGAATCCCTGAAGAACTCATGGCTCAAACTGCGGCCAGTCGCTGCAAGGCTGGCGTTGATTCTGTCTGTAACCCGTCAGTTGATGGAATCTCCAGAGGGTCAGGCAATGCAGCCTGTGGATGCCCAAAGCATGCAGGCCGGGATCGAACTCGCTCGATGGTTTGGTTATGAACTTGAACGTAATGCAGCAGGAGGCGAACTCAAGAGTCTGCACGAACACCTCAGCTGGATCATTGGGAAGTATCCCGACGGCCTGAATGCCAGAGAACTGCAAATGGGGCGGCGTCAGATTGAAACGGCAGACGATGCGAAGCGAATCCTTGCCGATCTAGCCGAACGCGGTTTTGGGCACCTGACTGGCAACCACTTCATTCCATCGGTCTGAAGGCATCGCCCGCGCACCAATCAACAGGTCTACACGGGGCAACACACCGTGTGGCGCAGCGACACTAAACAACTAAACACTCTTCAGGATTTTTTATCATGGCTCAAACCATAAGCACTCAAATTTCTGGATCAGTTGAACTGAATGACACTCCATTCTCCTGGTCCCTGTGGAATGGAGAATCGCTGGGCGATTGCATCGCGATTGACACGGAGACAACCCTGATCGAAGACCGTCACAGGGTGCCGGAGTTATGCCTGGTCAGCATCAGTGATGGTCAGCAGCATTTCGTATTGCAGCCTAAACGGCTACCAGAATTCCTGGAAATGCATCTGCCAAACGAGACACACTTGGTCTGCCACAACATTGCTTACGATTTTGCAGTGATGGACAAGTACCTCGTGGTTTCGAAGGAGGCTGAAGCCCGAAACTTGCTATGGACGGCTGTGGATGCAAATAGAGCCCATGACACAATGCTGCTTGCAGCATTGATTTCTTTGGCACAAAACGATTGCGACCTGACGCCAAGCCTTAATGCTGCGTGTGTGGAGCATCTTAAAGTCGTTCTGGAAAAAGATCAGTATCGCCTTCGGTTCCACGAACTCAAGGACACAGCGTGGACCGAGGTGGACGTTGGTTTCTTCCAATACGCTGTGAAAGATGCCATCGCAACCTGGTTTCTGTTTGCGGTACTGACTGATGTGGCGAATGAAATTTGCCACAAACAATGTGTTACGGATAAATTCGGATTCCTAACCGAATCGATCCAGGTGAAAGCGGCAATTGGTTTGGACCGAATTACTCGAAACGGCATGACGATTGATCTTGATCGCCTAGAAGAGCTACGAGTGGAACTGGATTCTCAGACTTCGAATCTGGTTGGAGAAATTCACGCAATCGCACCCGATGTTTGGCACACGTCTAGGAAAACCGGTGAACTTGAAATCAACGATAAAAACGGTTTACCGAGGATGAATCAGAAGGCTTTAAGGTCGCACTTAGCTGGCATCGCCAACAAACGCGGACTTGAAGTTCCTACGACACCGAAGGGCTTGATCACATTGTCGACGAAACAGTTCTGGAACCAGCATCAAAGTCTTGATCCAATTGTCAGGATGTATTGCACGTTCAATGAAAAAACCAAGGAACGCAGTTTTTTTGATGGATTGAATCACCCGCGAATTCATCCTCGATACGGTACCTTGAAAAGGACGGGCCGAACAAGTTGCAGTGGACCGAATATTCAGCAGCTTCCAGCTCAAAGTCCGGTTCGAGAGGTGATAGTATCGCGACCGAAGCATGTGCTCTTTATCATCGACTACAGTTGCCTCGAGCTAAGAACGTTGGCTTCTGAATGCCATCGCCTATACGGACATTCTCGTCTACGTGAAGTGCTAATCGAGGGAAGGGATCCTCACAGTTATACAGCTGCAATGTTTGCAGACATCAGCCCGGATGAATTCGAAAAACATTCAGATCGGAAACAACTTCGGCAACACGCGAAGGTGTTCAACTTTGGAATTCCCGGAGGGTTCAGTCCCAAGTCGCTCGTCAACTACGCAAAAATTGGATACGGAGTCGATCTAACGGTCGATGATGCAGAGCGTTTTATTCGGAAGCTCACACATCAAGTTTATCCGGAACTCCGCATCTATTTGTCGGAAGATACGAAGTCGATTTTAGCGGCCAAGCTCTTGGTGGATCCTCTTGAGGTCGAAGCGATTTGGCCCGAACCCTACCACATGGGAATGCTCAAGAAGATCGTCCAGGGCAACCCCTGCAGAGCCGACGGCATCCGATATCTTCAAACAACCGTCGATCGAATGTGGTTTGAGCTTCGTTCACTTTGTCGCAACCCAAGCTTGCTTGAACACATTGCATCTCGGAACACGACTGCGGAAAGCCCACTAAATCACCTCTTGGAATCGTCCGTGAGTACAGCCACTGGGCGGATACGAGGCGGCGTCAAATTCACGCAAGCGAAGAACACACCTTTTCAAGGGCTGGCAGCTGATGGGTGCAAGCAGGCTTTGTGGAATCTGACGAAGTCCGGGTATCGAGTGATCGCCTTTGTTCACGACGAATTCGTCATCGAATTGCCTGAAGCCGATCAATACACAGAAGTTGCAGCTGACATCAATCGAATCTGCTGCGAAAGCATGGAGCAGTTTGTTCCAGGTATCCCGGTGACTTCTGAATACGCCATCTCAAGGCGATGGAGCAAGAAGGCTGAAGCGGTGTACGACGACGCCAATAGGTTATTGGAATGGGCCTCACCGATTGAAAAGTAATGAAACTTCAATGCGACCAATCCTCACTAATCAAGGCCTCAAATGAAATACAAACGAATTCGTTCACCATTTAAGTACCATGGCTCAAAAGACCCAATTGCGGGGGAGATTGTCGAGCTAATGAAAGAGGTTGAACACTTGACCTATATGGAGCCGTATTGCGGTGCTGCAAGTGTTCTGCTTGCAAAAGATCCTTCAAACACATCGGAGATTGCCAATGATGTGTATGAAGATATCTACGATTTCTTTTCCGTGCTTCGCAACCGTGACGACCACGAAGAACTGGTCAGACTTTGCGAGTTGACTCCGTTCAGTGAAGCGACGTGGCGACGGGCTCAGGAAATCCTGGAGAGCGAAGGCGCGTCACAGGTTGAACGGGCACATGCTTTTTACGTGTCCATTCAGCAAAGTCGCCAAGGCTTGCAGAAAGATTTTGCCACATCTTCAAAAACGAGGACGCGCGGCGGTCGCAACGAGCAGGTCAACGCTTACTTCTCAGGTGTAAACCGTTTGCCAGAGATTCACGAACGTCTTCAAAACGTTATGTTCTTCAACAGAGATGCCCTCAAGATGGTGGAGAGTCAGGATCTTGATTCGCGTTTGATTTATGCAGATCCCCCATACGTGCCTGAGACTCGCACATCTCGGAACGCCTACTTACACGAGATGTCCAGCGAAGATCACCATCACCTGGTTGACGCTTTTCTAGCCAGCAAATCAAAGATCATGCTCAGCGGCTATCCAGGTTCGGAAGAGATTTACAAACGGCTCGAAGATGTTGGCTGGGGTGTCTGGCGAAGGGGTGTAGCGAAGCACTCCAGTTCACGGAAACTAAAACCAAAGACGTTCGAGCAAATCTGGGCAAACTTCGAACTCAACACGGAGCATGCAAAAAAGTGGGAACGTGTGTCGTCATCAAACCACAAACTCTTTGTCGGCTCTGGCTGCCCAATGCCGGTCGTGCCAAGTTCTCTCCCTGAAGGCTACCCCGACAGTTCCGCCCCAAAAGAGTCGAATTCAATTCAGGGGGATACGTTCTCAGGATCTCTGGTCCCGGTGCCTCATGATTCTTCCTCGCCTGCATGGCTCAAACTACGCCCTCTGCTAAAAATGACAGCTTTAGATCAACTAAATACTGCTGAAGGTAATGGGACCAACCCGGCTGATACTCACACTTGTGGAGCCCCTTGTGGCCGAAACGCCCAAAGTTCTTCATTAGAAATGGAGGGCTGAGCAATGGCAAATTCACCGATCACTCCGGGGCAGCTCGAACTGCTTGCGGACATGATTGCCGAGCGATTGGCAAAACAGCCTCGCTGCATCGACAAGTGCGAACTGGCTGAGAAACTCGGAGTCAGTATCAGCACCGTCGAACGAATGATGGCTGAAAAAAGGATTCCCTTTATCAGGGCCAACCGACGAGTCTTGTTCGATATCGAAGCCGTACTGTCGACACTGTCGACAACCAACGAAGATTGAGTGCCCCACAACGATAAGCTTGTGTTGAACGGAGTAAGCCGTCACGACACGGCAAGCTCACGACGAATTTAACAATCAAACACCATAGATTTAACGGAGGTAGCCATGGCATCACTACAACATGTCACAAAGGACGGACGGGATAGCTGGAAGCTTCGGTTCTACATTAAAAAGAAACGCAAAGTGATCGGTCTGGGGGCAATCACGGAAGCTGACGCCAACGAGGCGAAGGAAAACATCGAGTATTTGACAGAATGTGCAGACCGCTCCAAAACACCCTGCAAGAGCACGCGACAATGGCTCGACCGGATTGCTGACAATCTGCATGACCGTCTGGCAGCCTTGGGGTTGTGTGAGGCGAGAGCTATGCGGGATCTGCCAACCACAGTCATTGCGTACTGCCGAAACTACATCCAAGGACGCAAGGACTGGCAGAAGCCTGAGAACTATCGTCAAGCAGTCGACAAACTTGAACGATTCATTGGGAAGGATATTCCCTTGGTTTCTCTGACCAAAGGTGAAGGCGAACGTTGGCACCGCTGGATGATCGATGATCTGAAAATGAGCCCCAATACAGCAGGTCAAAACGTCAAGCGTTGCCGCCAGCTCTTAAAGGCAGCTATGGACGATGGGCTTCTGGACCGCAATCCGTTGCGTGGTATTAAGATCGACCTGTCGAGTGACAAGACGAAGAACCATTACATCGAAGCCAATATGGCGCAGGCAATTCTCGAAGCCTGTCCTGATCAGGAGTGGCGGGTGGTATTCGCTCTGGCTCGATATGGAGGTCTCCGCTGCCCTTCTGAGGTGCTTAGGCTCTGTTGGTCAGACATCAACTGGGAGCGTGGCCGATTCAAAGTCCATTCATCAAAGACAGAGCGAGCGGGCAAAGGAGAGCGTGTCGTCCCGCTGTTTTCTGAGCTTCGAGCAGAGTTGGCTGATCTGATGGAGATTGTCCAGCCCGGCATCGAAGTGCCTGCCACTGACTATGTGATTAAGCGGTACCGACAGACAGAGCAAAACCTGCGAACACAGTTGCACCGAATCGCCGATCGAGCAGGTGTCCAGAAATGGCCCAAGCCGTTCATGTGTCTGCGTTCAACACGCCGAACTGAACTGGAACGGTCTGGAAGCTTCGCCAACCACGTACTGAACGACTGGTTCGGTCACAGCGGTGCGATCGCCGAAACGCATTACCTGCAAACAACGGAAGCAGACTTCGATTTGGCCGGGGACCTGCTCGGGGTCCCATCACAACGTCATCAGACACCCTCTGCAGAAGTCACGAAACGAAAAAACCCCGGTAAATCCGGGGTCGAGATGGGCCAAGAGGTTTAGCAAAGTACACCCGGGAGGATTCGAACCTCCAACCCCCGGTTCCGAAGACCGGTGCTCTATCCAATTGAGCTACGGATGCGTGACCGGCAAGTCTAGCAGTTTTTCTTGACGATTCCACTCCGCGAATGGGTCAGTTCAGCAGATTCGCTAGGCAAAACGGCCGCCGGGGAAAATTCCTGCCTGATTGTTACAAAACGAACCGCTGAATACGGTCGTTGATCACCAATTCTAGTGTTTGCCACCGCCCGGACGGCCCTGCAATGCGTGAGCCTTGGCCATCGCGTCTTCTGCTTCTGGAATTTTTCCACAACGTTGGTAAATCACCGACAATTGAGTAAAAGAGAACGGATCTTCTGGCTGAATTTCGGTAACTTTCACCGCGTGTTTGATAGCCTCTTCAGGACGTCCAAGCTTCTGAAGATAGACGCCCAATGCCATATTTGAATGCAAATGACCGGGATCTGCTTCGACGATCTTCAGCAAAGCTGCTGCGGCACTTTCTATGTCGCCGGATTCTTTCAGCTTATTGGCAGCGTCGTATAATTGGTCAGAATCTTGCGGTTCAGACATCTTTTTACCTTAGGGAAAAGTTTTGTAGCCGGTGAATTTTAACTTTCAGGCCACCATGCTTAATTGTTGGAGGCGTATGTTAGGCGCCAGCGCGGCAGACTCAACTTGCTTTGCCCAGTAAGTTTGCGACAGATCAATCTTCCGTGTGAGATTCTACACCATCAGCCGAGAAAATGCGTAGCTGGAGCGCCGAAAGCTTAGACCAGACGGTCAACGCTGCCGAACTTTGCATCCGCCTTTGTTGAGACATATGCTTCTGGCCCAATTTCTCCTGAACGTTTCGCAAATTACTCTTCAGTCAAAGTGGTTGTGCGATATGTGATCGAACTGTAGACGCTCCACGGGACGTTTGCGACAATTCAAGAGCGTTCAACGATTCAACGCAGGTAGACGATCCATTACGTCACCAACTAATTCCGTTTGCAGAAGCTTCTCACTGCCATGTCGCCATTTATACGTTTTGCACCGAGACGCCAGCTTTGTCGGACTGTCATCGCGGGATTTTTGTTCAGCGTGACGTCGTTAACTGCGGCACAGTCACCGGAAGCCATCGATCCCAATCAGGCAGATCCTGAACGCCGAAAAATCCTGAGTCTTATTGAGACACTGGAAACGCTTGGCGACGATCAACGACTGCTGGCCGCTGAGACATTTGATGTAGCTTGGGCCATGGCCGTTCAGGGCGAGGACCCTGTGCTGAACTTGAATACCGATTTGGGTGAAATGCTGAAACCTGGGCAACATGAAGTCAACGCCGGGGCTCGATCCAGGCTGCAATCGGTTTACGAACAATCGTCAGACGCCATTCGCCAATCTTACGAAGAGTTTGCAGCAAATGGTGCAAAAACAGCGCTTCGCGACGCACTCAACCAGGGCGACACGGGTGATTTGATTCAGGTGATTCTGCGTTATCAGTTTACTGAAGCCGGACAGCAGGCTCTGAAAAATGTCATTCAGTTACGTCTCAGTCGCGGCGAAGTTCTTCAGGCGGCGTTGCAGTTCGGCAGGTTAATGCGACTGCAACGCGATGAGTCGGCTCAAAGCCTGGTTCAATTGTCGACCTTATGGTGGCGAGCCGGACTGCCGGAAGAAGCGGCCGACTATCTGGCCGTCGCCGCTGGAAAGTACTCTGGAGAAAAAATCACCTTATCCGGGCGCGTGGCGACGGTTCCAGCAACGGATGAAGACCTCAGGGGCTGGCTACAGCAGAATTCCGGTGCTGCCATTGCGAATTCTGATAATCCCACTTGGCAGCAGGTCTGGGGAAATTACCGACGCACCGGCACGCAGGCAATGGGACCAGCAGGCCTGGACAAGACATGGACGGTATCGGGCTATCGCTGCGAAGAATGTGTGGACTGCATGGAAGGCGACGAAATCAATCGGCTGTTGGAACCGATGAAAAACCGGCTGGACGACTATTTCCGTCGAGGCCTGACAGCCAACGAAACCGTATCTCCTGTGGCTCAGCCGATTGTTGTGAACGACCTACTAATTTTTCGCGGAGCAGCAAAAATCCTGGCGGTTGATCGGAAATCGGGAGAACTTGCCTGGGAAACCGCGTTGATAGATCGCAACCTGAACGCCGCATTGGAGCTATGGCGTCGCGTGGGAATGGACGACCAATCAAACCTGACCGAGATTCATCGCATCATTGAACCTCGCCTGTTTTACGGCAGCATTCGAGACAACGCCAGCGGCCAGTTGACCAGCAACGGCCGACTTGTATTTGCGGTTGAACCAGCAACTGCGGAGCCGTTATCGCTGGACCATGATGCTCGCGGTATGCCCTCGCAAAGGCCCGTCAATTATCTGCGAGCTTACGATGTTGCCACAGGAGAATTAAAAGGACAGGCCGGCGGACCGGTTGGCCTGTCGTCCGGCAGTCCAGTGAATCCGCTGGCGGGAATGTATTTCCTCGGTGCACCGCTGGTGATGGGGGAACGTATTTATGTAATTGCCGAAAATGATCAGGGCATTTTTCTGCTGCAACTGAAGGCGGCTTCGTTGTTTGAAAACGAAGGTCAGATCGACATGCGGCCGGTTCGGTCTCAGCTATTGTCGATTCCGCGATATGGCCTTGAAATTCATCCAGTCAGACGATTTGCCGGCGTGATTCCATCGTACAGCGGTGGACTGTTGATCTGCAACACGGTCGACGAGCAAGTGATCGCCATATCTGCCGAAGACCATTCCTTAAGATGGATGTATCGATATCCGGGCAACGTCTCCACTCCGGAAATAAATCAAGGATTCGCGGTGCTCGGCAACGCTTATAGCCGGCAACAATCAGATCGGGTTGACCTGTCATCGCGATGGACTGACGCATTACCCCGGATTGTGGCGAATCGCATATATGTCACGCCTCGAGATTCTGATCGTTTGATTTGCCTGGATCTGCAGACGGGAAAAGAAATCTGGACGCGACCGCGAGGAAGCATGCGGAGCCTCGCCGTGGTGATGAAAGATCGTATCGTGCTGACAGGCCAGCGAAGTATCGAGTGCCTGAGCGCAGCCTTCGGTGAACCATTATGGAAGATGGATCTGGAAGATGGACGAGTGTCGGGGAGGGCGGTGTCTGACGGTCGCATCCTGCAGGTGCCAACGTCGATTCCGGCGATCGTTACTTTCGACATAAAGACGGGCCGTAAGTTGTTAATTCAGCCGACTTTGCAGGGAATTCCCGGCAACCTGATTAGTTTAGACGGGCAGGTTTATTCTCAATCGCTGACTGAGCTAACCAGCTTCTCGATTTCGGACGAACAACGTAACTCGCCATTGACGACTGCCAGAATTGACCTGCTGGCAGGGCACTTTGACGCCGCTGAACAAGCAATCCAAGCGGCTCGAACATCTAGTAAAACATCAAAGGCAGTTCGCCGAGAGGCCGATAATTTGCTGATCGACATGCTGCTGGAATCTCTTCGTTTGGACTTCCCCGCCAACGTAAACCGCATTCCCGAATTAAAGGTACTGATCGAAAGCAACACAACACCGGATGATCGCTTGGTGGACCTTGCCAATGCGATGATCGGAATGACTCCTGGCGACGCAGCAATTCTTCCTGAACTATGGGCACAGGCCAACAGTAACCGTAAACGACTGACACAACTGCAGTCGCTGGTGACTCAAAGCTATCTCACCGATTCCAGCCGTTCGCCGGAAATGATTGCGAGTGAAATGATCGAACTGTTGGAATCAGCATCATCTGCAGACAACTCAAACATCACAAAAGGCGATGTCACATTAAAAGCCTATCGAGCTGTAATCGCATCCATTCGTGAAGCCGCAAAATCGCAAAGTGCGGCACAAAAAATGTTGGTTCACAAAATGATTACTCCATATTTGACACAGCGAATTCAGCAGGCAAAAACTCCCCAGGAAGCCGCGTGGTGGTGGCAATCGTCACTATTGAGCGGCTTTGTCGACAGCGCGGCACTCATGGCCATTGATAGCAGTGTGACACTTCCGCCCCAGTTGTCATCTGCCATTAGACATGCCTCGCTGATTACCGCCATAGATCAGGCCGATCCGCAATCCGCTGCCACCTATGCAAAGGCCATGCTGAAACAATGGGTCGACAGTGGACACTCACTGGCTGCCAATCAACTGCTGACTCGAAGCCTGCGGCGATCCGGTTTCAAAGAATCAAATGACCTCAATGAAATCCCGAATGACCTTTCCGTGGCGGGGCAATTTGCATTTGCTTCTACCATCGTGGACAACGACTGGATGCAACATTGGATCAGTGATCCTCGGGTTAGCGCTGCTGTTGCAAGTACACCATACCGGGGAGTGCCCGAAGTAATCGAATCACCAGCAAAGATTGGTGAAAGTCCCTCAAAGCTCCGTAGCGATTCGCCGCATCAAACAATCCCACTGTTTGGCGGAGGTGGTGCATTTGCAAACTGGGCCCTTGTTCAACGGCCTGGCTCCCAGGTTATCTATGCTTACGACGAAGATGGACGACTGCGCTGGACGTTCGATGCAGGAAACATTGAAGCTGTTTCCGATCGAGGACTCGGCGCATTTTATAACGAACTCTCAGCACGTTATGCCGTCGCCTACGGGCAATTGCTGGCCGTAAAACTGGATCACATGCTTTTCATGCTCGACTGTTCCAATAGCACCCCTCAGCAGATGCCGGAAAAACTATGGGAACTGCACGTAACAACGGCCGTTGAAGCCGCCACCGACGCTCAGCAATTAGTACCTGCATGGCAACGAACCAGCCAGTACGACATTCAACCGGGAGGCCTTTATCCGGTCGGTCCGGTGACAGTTTTTGGGATCCCGGTGTATAGCGGACGCCGGCTAGTCGTCTTCAACACGTTCACGGGAGAACGCGAATGGGAAGTTGATGGACTTCCCGACGACTGCACCTTGACCGTCTCCGGCGACGAACTTTTGCTGATATCGAAGGCTGCAGGACAGGTCGAAGTTCGGCAATTGATCGATGGACGGGTTTCCACAGTGACGCCACTACCTCTGTGGTGGAATGACGCAGAAGAGAACTCGAATTCAGCTGTGCGCACATTTGAACTGTCAGACAGCGAAAATGAACGCTGGCGATTGGCGATCGATGATGGACGATGCCTGCTGGTCCGGCGAAACACAACTGCGACTGCCCTGGAATCGTACAATCTAAAAACTGGCGAGACCGAATGGAGCATTCCGCTTCCACAGGATTCCGCCGTTTCGAACGTAACTGACGCCCATGTAGCAATTTTATCGAATGGCAATGAACTGCAAATCATCGATACTAAGGCCGGTTCGCGAGTGTTTCAGAACACGGTGCCGGAAGCTGCGGATAACATGTACCTTTACCTGAGATCATCCGGATCGCAATGGCTGGTCATAACCGACGTATTTAATCAGGACTATGACGAACAAAATCCAGTCAGTGAATCAGTGCATGTAAACGGCCAAATCTACAGCGTCAGCCAGTCAACGGCAAAACTGTCCTGGAGCAAACCGATTCAGCACGAATGGTTGAGAGTCTCTACGCCGTCCCAGTCACCAACGCCACCCAACTTCCCAATATTAATGTTTCTGAAACGACCATATCCGGCCCCGGGACCCAATGGTGTTCGGGGAGCAGCGGCCTACCAGACGAAGGTCTTCGACATAGAAACAGGTAAACTGCTTTTTACTGATACCAATCTGGGACTCAATCTTTCATATTACTGCCTGCGACCCAATCAGGAAAATAACGAATTAAATTTGGGCTTCAACATTCGAGATGTCAAATTCAAATATGCTCAAGTAAATGATTGGAAAGCCGAAGGCGAAACAAAAAAATGAGGCCGCGGAATGTCATACGATAAACCAAGCCATTCAGTCAATCACCCAAATTGAGCTGTGCAGCAAAATGCCCGCAGCCCAAATCAATGGATCGATGCCGAGCAATCGCAGCTAGAAGCAGAATTTTGGTCGGTCTATGAAAAAAAACGCGACCGAACCACACATCAACTGAAAACAATGTTAAAGTACCGGGATGGCGAGCACCGAAGAACAGGGTTCACTGCTCTTGCAGTCAACGAAAGTTCTGAAGTAAAGACGATTGACAAACAAAAGTCAGTCGCTAAACTAGGTGTTCGACAAAGAAGACAACCGCTTTCGTTAATAAACGGAGGCAGGCGTCTTCGACCTGATCTTTGACAATTAGATTGAGATTTTGAGTTTGTGAGTTTCAGCAAGCGAATATTGGTTCGCCGCTCTTTGACCGGGGCGGCAAACAGGTATCACACTCTCTTTGTTTATAGCTGTGTTTCCTTTTCGGAGGTTTGCAG
>JBDNFN010000145.1:0-10895 GCA_041689795.1 Fuerstiella sp.
CGTTGGTGATGCCATAACTGGCCAGGCCGTTTTCGCTCCCACCCGAGCCACGTTCTCGAACCCCGACACCCGGCGACTCAATCGGTGAAAGCCGACAACGCCCCCTCGCGCGCCGTTCACCACTGCAGCGATTATTTACGCAAACGCATACTAAAGTGTTGGTATGCCAAGTACTTGCGCCAAGTAGTCAAGGTTCCATCCGGCGACTCTGCGTCGCATGGCGATGCTGTGCTTGTCGTTTTGTTGTTTGAGAAGGCTCGGTGCGAAGCGTTTGAGCCATGCGAATTGTCTGAGCGATCGCAGCAGAGGCGGTCAGCGTGGTGAAGCAGACAGCCGCCGCCAGCATGAAATAGAGTTCTGGTGGTGGTTAAAACTGAGCCATGAAGAATCTTCCTGTTTGATAAATCGCTTGGTCTTTGACTAAATCGATGGCGGTCTGCCGCAGAAACGGACCGCTGTGAATTTAAACGCGACTCGGAAACATTCCACGGTTAGTCAAAACGGACTTACAGTTTCCTCTGAAGTTGGCGCGAATGTTTCACGTATCTGCACCCGGAGCACATCATCGTCGACGGCTGAGGCGGTGACACACTGGCCCACGCGGTCGCTTGCAAACAACGGGATCGAACGTGAGTTTTCACCATGAGACTGTGCATCACAGCCGACCTTTCGGTTTCGAAGTGTCCGATTTTTGGTTGTCATTAGCCCGGTCCACGGCTGCAGCGATATCGTCAGCCACAACATCCGCCGAGGTCGGCCAGGCGCGAACGCTGGCGACGCGGCCTTCGGCATACACGACATAGCTGGGGCACACGGTGTCTCCGACTTCGCGAGCCAGCTTTTGATTCATGTTGAAATCAATCCGCACGATATCCGCGTCCTGCTGCACGACTGTGGCCTTCTGCCGAATCGGTGATCGCATGTCATCACAGCGATAGCAGCCCGACAACACGCTGAATTCCACAAGCAACGGCCGCTTGCTGGTTGTCACCAGAACGTGGAGTTCGTCGCGGTTCACTTCACAGATCGCAGGTTCCGAACGGTCCGAGTCAAGCAGCGGTGGATTCAATGTCGAAAAAGGGCGGCGTAGAAACATCTTTCGTGCAGCCCAGCAATAGGGCGCACGCGAAGAACGTTGCGAACAGGAGCCTGTAATATTTCATGAAAATTCCTCCCGTAAACCTACCGCCGGCCTGTGGCAACGGCACGATAAGCCATCAGCACCATCGCCATTCCATGCCGTCCACGCAGACCTAACGGCTAAAAAAGTTCGTTTTACGGTCGATGGAAACTGTGGCAGAGCGATGGAATGCTGCGGGGTTTTGTGATCCATGCAGTCGTTCGGTTTTTGAGTGACGGGCCATGGCCATGTCTCTTGTTAGATTTCGCCCGCCACCTCGCCGGCCTGAATCGTGGCCAGAGACTGGTACAGGCTATGGTCGATATTTTCGCTAATGAAACGGCACGAACCATCACCCAAAACAAACTGAGCTCCGCCTATGTGGATGCTGCTGAAGTCATCAAAGTGTCCGGCTGGGTTATTGGGCACATGGTCGGCCGAACCAAGAATTCGCTGGAAGGCTTCTTCGCCTTCGGCCACCATTCCCGGCCACGTCGAATACCAGCCCTGTTGCGTGTTGATACGACGTTCGGCAATGATGAATGTGTTGGTGGTCCATCGGTAATGTCACACATGCGCACTCGACTGTTGTGATAAAAGATGCCGTCGCCTCGACACTGACCATTAGTGGCCACGGGAGCCATTCCCGGAGCGTTTTCGCACCCGTGCAGTTCTTCAGTGCCGAATGAACCGATGTAGTTGGCGGTGGGAAGTTCCGCCAGAACGGTGCCGGGGCCGCCTTGTTCTTCGATTTCCCATTTATCCGGTTGGGGGTCAGACGGACACTGCCACTCCGGAAGCACATTGTTGATAAACGGCACATTGACGGCATCGTGAATGGCCAAGTTGGCGTTGAACTGGTTGTACAACGGCGACTGATCAAGGTACGGCAGAATCATCGTGCCCCAGCCGGCACCATTGGCTCCGTTATGAGCCGTCTGTTGACGAGTCACCGGATCCACGGCAATCCAACCGGACGGAAAACAGTTGTGAACGTCATGGTAATTGTGCAAAGCCAGTCCCAGTTGTTTCAGATTGTTCTTGCACTGAGTTCTGCGAGTCGCCTCACGTGCCTGCTGCACCGCAGCAGGCAACAGCAGCGTAATGATCGCAATGACGACGAGTAGTTCGATCAGCGTAAAGCCGCGGGAATTCTTACTGGTTGATTTCATCGTCGGGGATCTCTGCCTGTGGATCAGGAATGCATTGAAGTTGCTGGTTTCAGGTTTAGGAATCAGATTGGTGACGCTGAACAAAGCGGAACCTCAGCGCAACGACGCAGCCCTCAGCAATGGCCGGACCTGAAGAGCACTGCGGGCGCAACCGAGGTTCCTTGGTTTCACCAGGCACAACGAAACTAAAGTGTTTCTGCGGTGCGGATCAGCAAGGTCATACGCCACCGAATTGCTCGGCATATGGGCGTTCAAAGCGATTGCCTGTTCACAGGTCGCGGGCAGCGACGGGCTCAGGGAACCAATCCACAAGTGGGTGGTTTGAGCGCCGCTGATGTTTTCCGCCGGACAGCCTGCAACGTCAGCCTTTCGAAGCGCGCAAGGGCCCCGAAAAAAGTGCAGACAGCAAGACTACCCAAGCAGTGCCGGCGACCCGCGACTCAACACGCAGTAGCGCGGAGTCGAATAAATGGAGTGCAAATCGAGGCACAGGAACTCGCAAAAAGGTTCGATGATCTTGACCTCGATATTCGACATGTTCGCCATGCGAGCCGCAAACACGGCCTGACACACCGGACACGAATCCTCATCGTGTGGTGGCTGGACTGGTCCCGAATCGGCAGGTTGATCATCTTCCACTGCGGCCGATTTCGAGCAATGATGGCAGCAGTGAGATGACGCGAATAAGCTCCACGCACCTTCAACCAGGTCATCGAAGACGGAAGCGCTGGAAGTCCCGCCATTATCATGCGAATGCTGACACCCAAGGTGCATTACGTGCGCTGCAGGCAGCAAAACAAGTTGCAGCAACGCAAGGAAGCCAACAAAAGCCGTTCGAGTATTTGGCAGCGTTTTGGACATCAGATTGAAACCGCAAATGTTACCGAGTCCGCCCAGTAAACGAAGTTTACGTATGAATGTTCACCTCACTTAAAGACATCAGCGGTTATTTTTGTCGATGGAGCTTCTACTATCGAAGGCCATCCGGTTGCTGGCGAGTTGCGAAGGTATTCGACGTCAATGTGTCCTGGACCGCTAAAAATGAATTTCAAGGGGTCGGAATAACAAGTTCTGCAGCAAAGTAAGACTCTCCTCGCGGCTACGTCAGTCTCCCATTCTCTTCTGCTTTGGATTCAATCGTCTCCGAACTCAAACAGCTCGCTCAGCAAACCGCCGCGCTTCTTTTTTTTCGATCTCTCATCACGAGAGTCGCGTTTGTCTTCGTAGTGATCGCGCGGCCGAGTTTCCTGATGTGCCTGCGGAACAGACAACATAGCAGTCACGTGTTCGACAATCTTGTCCAGTTCGCCGCGATCCAGCCAGACACCTCGACACTGCGAACAGTCATAGATTTCCGCACACGAACGTTCGGAGATCTGTAAGCCAACGTCACATACTGGACATTTCATAGTTTTCACTTTCCGTTACGAAATGACCCACAAGGCCAACCGTCGTGATCCGAAGCTGACTAGATCAGATCTTCATTCGATGCCGAGCCTGTAGGCCTGCTGCTCATAAGCTTCGGCACAAGACCTGGCAATCAACTGCCGCACCCGTTCTTTGGAAATACCAAAGCGGCGGCCGATCACATCCAGAGCATGCGTCTTGCCGTCCGTGTTGAGACCGAACCGCATCTTTAAGATCTCGCATTCGCGCGGGGCAAGCGATTCCAGGATGTCGCGTACCAATTCGCTCGGATGCTGATCGATCCACTCAGCCGGTGTGTCTTCAATGATGGGGTCAATCGAATCTTCACTCTGTACTGGAACTCTTTTCTGATCCCGCAGAACGTAACGGCTCAGGTGCCGACGGATGGCATAGGTCGCGTAAGTGCTCAGTCGGAAGCCTCGGCTGACATCGAAACCATCGACGGCTTTCATCAGAGCCAAATTGCCTTCGCTGATCAGGTCAGCCAAAGGCACACCCGAACGAGCGAACTTGGCCGCGTTCGAAATTACCAGCCGCTGATTCACTTCAATAATCTCATTGCGAGCAATATTCGCATCTTCCAGGAGATTCCGGATTGTGCGCTGGCAAACCTCAGAATCAGGAGTGCCGCACAGCCCCTGTTCGCGTCGAGCTGCCATGTACCGCAGTAGATTCATTCGCAGAAATAACGCACGCTCTCCCGACGCCGTCAACAGGGGGCGATTCGGCAGCAAATAGTCCTGTCCGTGCAACAGTGACCGTAAATCAGACTTCTGAGGATCGTCGCCGTGCGGCAGAGCCTCAAGGGTGTTGTGCACGAACTCATGCTTATCAAAATCCGGGTGCGGCACGAAAGAGATCGGTTTTGCTGCGACCTTCAGATGATCGTCATGTGTGGCACGCGTCTGAGCTGTAAGAGAATTAAAGTTTCGGTCTTCAACTGTGGCCATTGTCCTGCTCCTGTTGGTTGTGGGCAATAATCGCTGGATTTCCAAATCCGGTTTCCTAGGTGTTTTATAGGCGTCTTCAAACCATCGGACAAATAGAAAGAAGGACGACGACATATCGTAAATACCGATATGACTAACAAACGTCATCCCAGACATGATCGGCTGCCGAGCACGTAAACGACTCAGATTCGAATCGGACTCTTGAAACTGCAGGGTTTAACGGCGAGAACGGAATAATCGATCCGTTACAGAATCCTTTCTGACGTATTTTCCATCAGAATTCGCGTTGTTGTCGCGTATCAAGTCCGCGATGACATCCGCACGTTTCCCCTTCACCAAATGGCAAACATTGTCGTTGTCGCCGTCAGTTCTGGGGATTCGACTGTTCGTCCAGCGAATACGTTGAGCCGTCATTTCGTCGGCAAGTTTTCGACGTGTTATGTTCGATCTGTGTCTCATGACGACCGAGCGGGGAGTTATGATCTCGGCCGTCATAACGTCGTTCAGCTTTAAAGCATGCTGGATCAGTTCCGCCTCCATTGGCAGAATGCTGCCTTCGTCAACACTCATCTGAGCCAGATGGCCAACTTCTGCTTTCGGGGCAGCAATGACCGGCCTGTCCGGCTTCAGCACGTGCGATACCTTCTGAATGATCCATACAACTGGCAGCAACACCCGCATGACAATTGTGAGCGGAACAGCAACCAAAACTGACACTTGTCGCTAAAGGCAACGCTGACGATATTCGGCATGAATTCTCAAAGAAACAGTCAAACTATCGTAAATGCAGCAGAAAACCACAGTGTAAAGCTGGTTCCGAAACGATCTTCTGCCTGCTCGTCCGCAATCGTCGCTTCTGCCGTATTGATGATCAGCATCCCGAAATCGGACGTTCTATATTCTGCTTCATCTCGTCCAGCAGGCGCCCCGCAACCCTGCCTGATTCGCTCAGTGATAGAACAAACGACGGGCGCAATGCATGCAACGCCGCTTCGGTGACGGAGCACATCGATGCTGCTTAAGAACGAATCTCGCAGTGCGATGTCGTGCAGGACACCACCGAGCTCGACCTGACGCGTCCCGATCAGTCGGTGGACTGCGCCCGAGCCGATGGACTGCGAAACGCGGCGTGGAGCCTTTCGGCATCCGCTGACTACGTTTCGTCCCGACGGAGTGCCGCTGGGAACGGTGTGGCAGAAAACGTCGGCTCGTGAAAAGCTCGACACGGATCTGTCGAAGGCCCAACGGAATCAGAAGCGAGACAAGACGCGCATCGAAAAGCAGGAAAGTTTTCGCTCGATTGAAGGTCTGCCGGCTGGTCGCGACGTTGCGGCCGCCTGTCCGCAGACGACGTGCGTTTGCGTGAGCGACACTGAATCCGACACCTATAAACTCTTCAGTGAACCGCGGTCAGTCGACCTTGCTTCGCCGGTTCATTTTCTCATACGAGCGACTCAGGAACGCTGCATCGAAATCGGCAAGTGGCTCCGCGATGTGCGGGCCACGGACAGTCTGAGTCGCAGTCAGGTGCGCGTGAGTTCGCGCGTGGCGAAGGTTCGGATCACAGAACACAAGCGAGAACAATCATGCGATGCTCACACAGCCGACGTTGAAATTCACGCGACGACTGTGACACTGAATCCGCCGTCTCGCTTCGATCGGAGACTGCTACCGATGACCGTGAATGTAGTTGTTGTCGAAGAACCGAATCCACCGCAGGGTTGCCAACCAATTCACTGGCTGTTGGTGACGACGCTTTCGATCGGCACGCTGAAAGACGTGCTGCGTGTCGTCCGTAAACGCGTTACTGTAACCTAACCTGCAGCGGGTTAGGTTACAGTAAAAACCGCCACGGATTCTGCCCACTTCTCGCGGTAGCCGAATTCTGCGAACTGGCGTGAACTGGCGTTTTAGAAATTTGTCGCCAAACGGCGATGTTAGCTGTTTCTTAGCAAGCCAATCGCGGTCTAAGCCCATCACCCGTCGCTTGACATCCAACCTTGAACAATCATCGTGCCAGCAGCCTGCACGTCCGTTCGATCGACCTGTAGACGGTCAGATTGAAACGGCTGCAGTAATTTGTCAGTTTTCAGCGAATGTGCTACCTGAATCGATAGTGACCGGTTGTTGAAGAATCGCAACGTGCGATGAAAAGAACGCTCTACAAACTGTCAATGATATTTTGTCAAGACGCTGGTGCATTTGCAGATGTGAATGCACAACAGCTCGTTGCGATCAGAAATTCTGAACTCGCAGTAGCAGCCGTTTTGCTGGCAGTGACGACATGATGCGCTGGAAACTCATTTGTTTGGAACAGGTGATGCGATGCGTTTTGGCAGCGGATCATTTCCGCCGGGACAAGTTGCCCGATACTCACATCAATCCTTTTCAAAAAGAACAGTCGAATGTACACACAGGCACACACACCGAGCCTGCTGGCCAGGCTTTGGCAGGACGATGCCGGAGTCATCCTGTCTGCCGAAATTGTATTGGTGGCCACCATTCTGGTCATCGGCATGATTGTCGGTCTTGTCGAACTGCAGTGCGCCGTTGTTGGCGAACTGAGCGACCTGGGCGACGCCATCGGCAATCTTGATCAAAGCTATACGATTTCCAGCATCACATCGATGAAGACCAGAGGCGGAATCAAAGCTTCAACTTCCGGTACCCGCTACAATGACTCACCAGACGAATGTGATTGCAATTCAATCATCGTGTGCGACAGTGCGAACAGCCAGGGCGAAAAAAGCTTCCGTTAAGCGATAACCTTTCAAAACGGTCGGCCTTACCCGTGTGATGCCGACCGCTTTGTCTTTACTCTGCCGCGTCAATCACTGAAACAGCTTCGTTGAGTTCACTACGAATACCGAACAGCCGCAGTTGCGATTACCAGATGTTGCAACTCGGCAACATTCCGTCGCGTAAAATTTAACAATGTGTCATTGACAGATTGCTAATCAGGCCACGCAAAACGCCCCGACGACTGTTGCACAATTGCAACATCAAAGTTCGCTGTCGTTCCCTGCCAGGCTCAATGCTGCTGATTCGCCAGTGCTTTCTAGCGTTGAGAAAATACAACAGAACAACTGCATTTTTCGGGCATCGTTTCTGCCTTTCGTGTTGGTTAACGAAGGCGGACATTCAGATCCGCCTCAACATAGAAACATAGAGCGGAGAACAGACCATGTTGACACAACTTTGGGAAGACGAATGCGGTGTAATTCTGTCTGCGGAACTGGTTCTGATAGGCACCATTCTGGTCATCGGCATGATTGTCGGCCTTGTCGAACTGCAGTGCGCTGTTGTTGGCGAACTGAGCGACCTGGGCGACGCCATCGGCAATCTTGATCAGAGCTACAAAATCAGCGGGATGACTTCATACAAAGCGGCTGGCGGAATCAAGGCCTCAACGTCAGGAGCAAAATACACAGACTCTCCGGACGAAGGAGACTGCAATACAATCGTGGTGTGTGACAACGCTACCAGCCATGGCGAAAAACACTACGGCGGATACTAGAGGCGGACCTGAAGCGGCCAATTACAAGCACGCGGCGCGAGCAAGTAAATCCAGTAATACAGAATACACTCGCTCGCACCTCGAACTTGTATTGAGAAGTTTGCCGCAGTGGTTTTAGGACCGCTTCCACAGCAGGTTACGAACATTTACGGTGATTCTTAGCAAATGTTGTCAGGACCTGCAGACATGTTCTGTGGTTTTACAGGCTGAAACTCTACACCAAGTTTTCTACAACATTTCGTAAAACGCTCTAAGTCCAGCAAACACTCACATCAGCGTCACTGTTCTGCGGAAAACTGAAGTCACGCAAGACAATGTGAAATTCACGAGCCTAGGTTCACAGCAAAATGTTGTAGCTGCCCCTTTCGCCAGCTCGGGGCCGTATCAGGGCAAACAGATCTTCTAATTCTGAACTGGGTGTTTTGCAGGCACCCGAAACGTAATTTTATACCGAATGACCCGCGATAGTGGCAGGGTTTGCCGATCGCCGGTCTATCTTTGCGCGGACTAAGAATTGTCGGCTGAAATGACTTCGTTTAATATTGTGAATCGATGCAGGCAGTCAGTAGAAAATAGCCGCTGAGTCAAAACTATCAGGCTGCTCGTGCCCGCGGTGTCGATCGCGGTGTAGTACAGCTAAATACAAACCTGAAGATTAAAAACAGTCAAGCCTTCGGTCCGCTGTCTGAACGTTTGCCAAACGAGTTCGCAACGACGTCATTTGTCAGGGAAGACAATTGTGAGTACCGCCGGATCAAAGACCGCTCCCGTACTGAGCCTGCTGTTACACGATGTGACAGATAAACCTCAGCTGAGTGGATTTATGCAGCCGACCGCGTCTCGGTATAAACACTCAACCACTGTTTTTCAACAATACCTGGACGTCGTAGAGCAATCCGGAGTTAGCGTTTCCACGCTTGATCAGACCACATTGCCGGCAATCGCTGATAAATGCATCGCAGGTCACAAATGCTCTGTGGCATTCACGTTTGACGACGGAGGCGCTTCGGCCCCCATCGCAGCGGACATGCTGGAACAGAGAAACTGGCGCGGGATATTTTTTGTGACCACCGACCTGATTGGCACAAAAGGTTTCCTGTCTGCCTCGCAAATTCGTGACTTGGCTCAGCGTGGCCATGTCATTGGCAGCCACTCGTGCAGCCACCCGGATGTATTTCGCAGACTGAACCGCCAGCAAATGAAGTACGAATGGTCGCAAAGTCGAACTGTTCTGGAAGGTCTGCTGGGGCGGAACGTTGACGTTGCCAGCGTACCGGGCGGCGATTGCGACAATATTACGATTGAAGAAGCCGCTCAGGCTGGACTCACAAATCTGTTTACGTCAGAACAAGTCACAAGTTCCTGGCAGCAGGCGGGAGCAACTTGTTTTGGACGAATGATGATGCTGAACAATACTCCTCCCGAAACTTTGCAGCGATGGTTGAGATATCCGCAGGTTGGCGTTCTTCCGGAACGAGCCATGCGTTTTGCAAAAAGCAGCGTCAAGTCGCTGATGGGACCATTGTATCCGAAACTCATGCACCGCCGGAGAGCTATGCATGAACACGCCTGACGAAACAGCAACCACCGTCGTCAATAAAGCTCTTCAACCTGAAACCGGCGGAGGTGAAACTCAACCGCACGCCGTTAAGGGGCATCGGGTTGTTGCGTTAATCAATCCGGTTTTGCACTGTCGATCTACCTGCGCTGAACTCATTCGCGCGGGCGTAAACCTTGTAGGAATTGTCGAAGCTCAAACCAAATCCAAGGGACTTCCTTTAGCGACGTTCAAGCGACTTGTAAAAAAGCAGGGGCTAAAAGCGACAGCGTCGCAGGTTGCCGCAAGGCTTGTCTACTCGATAGCCAATCGCACAAAAGACCGCCAGCTTTACCGCCAACTGTTTGACAGCAGAGACGTCGCATCCGCACTGACACAATGGGGTGGCACCGTTTTGTCTTGCACCAACTATGCTGAAGATCGGACAATCGCTGCCATCACAGCAATGCAGCCTGAAATCCTCGTTGTGCATTCACAATCGTGGGTCACAAAGAAAGTTCGAGACCTTGCTTCAGCCGGTTTGGTGATCGGCGGGCATCCGGGGATTACCCCTCATTATCGAGGCAGTCACAGTTCTTTCTGGGCGTTGTTGAATCAACAGCCGGACATGGTTGGCTGGACCGCCTTTCACGTTGACCAAGGCGTAGATAGCGGCGATGTGATTATTCAGGGGCGTATTGCAGTTCAGCCTGACGACAGCTACATGACACTGAACTGGCGCGGAATGGTCGAAATAGCAAAATCCCAGGCAACGGCAATTCGCCAGTACGACGTGGACGGAACCGTCGCTCGAACGCCTCATGCTGAACTACCTGCAGATTCGGAATTTGGACTGCCAGGACTTCCCGAATACGTCCGATACCGTCGGTCTCAAAAACTGGCCCGGTAACGCTGAAGTTTTAGTGCGGCTTCGTGGTTCCATTGAGTGACCGAGCGCCAAAACCGTTCAGATTGTTTATACGCATTCCAACAAGTACCGCAAGTCGTAGTTGACGGCTCACGAGTCGAGAAATCAGCTTAGATAAACAGTGAATTTGGCTGTGCAGTCGGGGTGTTCTGCCGAAACTGACAGCGACTAAAAAGCCTTACCGCTAAGAATACGCGTGACAAACAACGTGCATTTTCTCACGGAGGAAGGCCCATGTCCGGC
>JBDNFN010000146.1:0-14687 GCA_041689795.1 Fuerstiella sp.
GATGATTTTCAGTTGTTGGATCTTTTCCGGATCCTGCCCGTGATGCGAGAGGTTGTGATGCTCTGCCGAGACGCCATCAATTTGGGGCACAACGCCATGATCATGAATCACCATCGTGATGATGCGTGAAGAATCGGTCTGCAGGATGAGAGGAATCAGGTTTAACAGTGTTCGCGTCCGGCCGGCAAGGTCTGCCAGATCAGCAATGTCTTTCGGTTGTTCTGCAACGACGCCGGGCTTCGGTCGCTCCAGCCATGCATCTTCTTCCACCAGTTCAGACTCCGCCGCGCGAATGGCGGCGAAATACTCATCAAGTTGATGACGATCTGCCGCACTGGTCTTTCCTTTGAGGGCTCTTGTCTGTTCAGCGACGGAATCCAGAATGCTGCGTCCGTCTGCCAGCCGCTGGCGTTGCCGACGAACTTCCTGTCGGTTGCCGGTCAGAAATAATTTCGCGAACACCGACGATGGTTTGTCCTGTGCGGGGATCATCACGCCGTTGCTTGTGTACGACTGGCTTTTTGGCGTATTGCTGCTGAGCGAAATCGATGAGAAACGCGTGGCGTTTCCCAGCTGCGTTGCGGCATACTGGTCAATAGAAACGGAGTTCTTAAATCCGGCAAGACCTGGATTTCTAGCGGCAGACAACCACGTCATCTCGGTATCGTGCGGTTGCTTTCCGTTTTGATCGGGATGTGACAAGCCGGAAAACAGCGTGAAATCTTCGCGGTGATCTTTGAGCAAGTCCAGGTACTCTGTACTTTCGTAGTCGCCGCCCACCGTTTCCGGAAACAACGATGGCGGGTGCAGTCCCAGCGTATTGCAGATCAGAACCATGCGTTTAGGCGACGTTGCCACTTCCTTGCCAATCGCTGCGTTCATGGACTTGAGCAGCGGAAGAGCGACGGCAATTCCTGACGCCTTCAGTGCGGTGCGCCGTGATAAGGGAGTATGCATTATCGGTTCCTGAAGATTCGGCTGGCGATGACCTGATGGATGAGAGTCCGCAGCGGATAGCCGTCCTTCTGGGTCTCTCGCAGTATTCTTTCAACCTCTTCACGATCAGCAAATGCGACTTCACCGCCGGTTGAGAATGCGATCAGTCTGGAGATGAGATTTCTCGCAACTTGTTCAGTCGATTGGCGCAAATGTTTCTTGTAGTCGCGGACATCCCTGAACTTGAAACCTTCTTCTGTCATACCGGATGTGTGGACACGAAGGCCTGGCTTATAATCCTTGTGCAGGAATCGAAGTCCTACGTTGAATTCTCTCGTGATACCTTTGGTGTTGCGGTAGCGCTCACGAAACGTTCCAACAGGATCAAAACACTCCAACGCAAATCCTGGCGGATCAATGCGGCGATGACAGACGGCACAGGCTTCAACCGATTGATGTTTGAGCAGCGTTTCGCGGATGGTGGTGGCTCCGCGCGTATCGGGTTCAATCGAACCAACGCCCGGCGGCGGTGGATTTGGTGGCAGCCCGAGCAGATTGGTCAGGACAAAGTTGCCGCGTTTGACGGGAGTTGTGACTGTGCCGTTTGCCGTCACCTTGGCGATCGACGCGTGACTCAAGATCCCCCCGCGAACGCTCGACGGATCAAGCGTGACCTTTCGCATCTTTTCGCCTTCCACGTCTTCGATTCCATAGTGTTCAGCAAGCTTGCGGTTGAGAAACGTGAAGTCAGAATCGACCAGGTTTTCTACGCTAAGGTTCTCGTCAATCAGGTGAGCGAAGAACTCACGAGTTTCCGCCAGCATGGATCGTCGCAACACGTCGTCGTATTCAGGATACAAATAGGCATCAGGAGTCGTCGCGTCGATCCGGTCGAGTTCCAGCCATTGGTCGAGGAAGTCGTTTACGAATCGTTCGCATCTGGGATCGTTCAGCATTCGATCGACCTGTTTGGTCAGAACGGCGGAATCGTCTAATCGCCCGTCGCCGGCCAGTTTCAGCAACTCACTGTCCGGAATGCTTCGCCACAGGAAGTAGGACAGGCGGCTGGCAAGTGCCATACAATTCAACGGCCCCGCTTCGCCCGCCTGGAATAGCAGTTGAGGCGAAACCAGTATGGCTCGAAGAGGAATTCGCACCGATTCAACAAAGTCACGCTGTGCATCGATACTGGGCTTCGCGAGCTCCACCAAAACGTCAATCTCTTCCTTGCTGACGTTTCGCCGAAACGCTCGCGGGGCCAATTCTGAGACTATATGTCGAATGTGTCCAAGCGGCGATTGAGTGAGTTCTGGTTCGAAGGCGGGGCCCTGTTGAAAGAAGCCCAGCAATCCGACACGAGCTTTCCAGTCGACTCCGGAAAACAACTTTCGCGTGCGTTCGGGAGGCCAGGTCGATTCCAAAGGGCCCTCGACAGTGACGCGACGGATTTTGACTCCTTCGCCACCGAATGTATTGGCTGGCTGTCCGTTGTAGATCACGCGCCCATCCGGTGCGGGCTCCAATTCATCGGCGCTAACGTAGATGTAGTCGTCTGGTCGAAGGTAAGTCGTCATCTCAAGTTCTCGATAGTCTTCACCAGCAAGATCCCAGGCGGCAAACAATTCGCTGTCACCCTGTTTGTCGTTTTGCCGTTTGAGGCTGACAGTGATAGATGACCGCGGCTGATGAGCGATCGCTTTCACCGTGATGCGGTACCGGCCCGCAACCGGCGGAATGAAGCCGTTGGCATCGGAACGAAAGATATAATTTTCACCGCGAAACGTCACCACATCTGTGTCCGTCTTGAAAATTGTGCCGCCCCCGCGACGAACCTCGCGGTCCACCCACATTTGAATGTAGGGCGAATGGAGATAATCGATCTCCCGCTTCCCCATCGGAGGCTTCTTTCCCAATTGAATCGCCTCACCCAGTGCCAGGTCCGCCGCCGTCAACAGGCCGCGAACATGAATGCTCGACATCTCCTGAGTCGCCGCGACCACATCGAATGCTCCGGATTCGTTCTCCGGCGGAAGATACTTCGCCAGATCACCGCCAATCCCTAGCAGATCATGAAGCGTGTTTTCGTATTCCGTTCGTGTCAGCCGCCGCGAGGGAACTCGTCCGGCCGTTTGTTGAGCCGCAAGGCTGGTTTCGTGCAATTGCTTTTTCAACGAGGCAACAGCGTTCGTCAGAAGTTGTTTGTCCGGCCGGGCCTCAGAAGCCGGCGGCATTTCGCCACGTTCGCTCCGATCGTAAATCATTTCCCAAACACGAAACGTCTCGGCGTCGGTGAGTTGATTCCCCAGAGCGTTGAGGTTCAACCGCGTTTCGGTGTTTTCGTCATGACATTGAATGCAGCAAGCATCCATCAGTGGCTGTGTCGCAGTGACGAAGTCTTCGGTCTGAGCATGCAATGGCGCTGCGAGACCGAACAGGACGACGAGAACGTATGATTCCTTCATTTGGCCGTGGTACTCACAGCTGGAGGCTCTGAGCTCTGAATAAATGCCAGCAGGTCGAAGATCTCTTCGACCGAGTACGTGTCCAGCAGCCCGACGGGCATGGTTGAGACTGCAGCCGTTTTGCGTTCCTCGATCGCCGACTTTTTGATCGTCTCGATCTTGTCAGGCTTAAGTAAATTAGGCACCAGACGAATTTCCTCAGCGGTTTCTTCGATCACCAGCCCGGTTCGCAGGCGTCCGTCATCGCCGACAATGATCTGGGTCTGGAATTCTTTGTGAATCTCGGCCGACGGACTTACGATCTGCTGCAGTAGTTTTGAGCCTCGAAATCGCTTAGTGACTTCGGTCAGATCCGGTCCCAATTTCGCACCTTCCCCGCCGATCTTATGACACCGGCTGCAGGTCGCCTGTTCGAAGACCATCTTGCCTCGTTCGAGTGACCGATTACCCAGCTGATCCGGCGCGGAACCGAAATAATGATGCTGCCACTTCTTGATTAAGCGACGCTTCGGTGCTGTGTCGAGCCCGGCGACGTGTTCCAGAATACGCACAAACATCTGGCCATCGCGGTTGCGGTCGGGATTCGCCTTTGTGAACTCGTTCCACAGCTGACCGACTCGGCCGCGATTCTGTTCTGGCATTTCTGCCATGCGTTGATCGACGTATTTCTGATGCGGCATCTTTGAATACGCCGTCGGCAGGGTCGCCTTGTCGATCTTTGCGAACAACGCCGAGCTGTCCGGCTTAGGTTTTTGAGACGTTGCCAGGTTGCCGATGTCGTGAGTTCCTTCGTAGTGTTTCGGCACAAGCTGTATTCCACCACCGACTGGCAGCGTTTCCGGCAATGCAATGCGAACCACAGCACCGACACCACGTTCCATGTGCCGAGCTGGCCCCGACGTGCTTGTCCAAACGTTACCGTCATCATCGAATTCGATCTCACGCGTGTAGGAAACGCGGGTGGGGAGTCGGAATTCAACCAGCGTTTCCGTCGCCGGATCAAAACGGTTAATGGTGTCGTTGCCGGTACCGCAAATCCACACGATGCCGTTTTGGTCTACATTCAACGCGTAAGGGATCTGGTTCTCCGCGTCCGGCAATTCGTAGACCGTCCAGTATTCGGTGTTTGGATCGAACTTGCCAAACACGCCGGAGCCGAAGCCTGGAACCCACACCATTCCATCGGGCGCGACGTGCAATCGCCGAGGGCCGCGGAACGGCGGATTCCATTCTTTGATATCACCGTCATCAGTAATCGGGTTGATTCGCCCGATGCGATTCCCGTTCAGTTTGGAATACCAGATCATGCCGTCGATCGGTGAGTAGTCGATGCCGTACGGAGTAATTCCGCGTGATTCACCTCGCCCCGCACCGATTGCCTGCCCGGCACTCAACAGGTTGTACTCTTTAACAACGTGAGTTTTTGGATGAATTGAGAAACACGAGTTCGAACCGGCGTCGGTGTACCAGATCAAACCTTCGGGATCTTGGGGATTGATTCGAAGTGTGTGCGGATAGCTGCCTCGCTTCTTTGGTGCTTCCGCGCTGCTATAGGTTTCCCATTGTTTCGTTTCGATATCGAAACGAACCATCTGCCCTGTCGCACACATCGTCGTCCACAGACTTCCGTCGTTTGCCGTTTCGATCGAATGCGGTCCGTAGGCTCCACGCGGAAAGTTGTACGCCGTCTGCGACCCGGTTTCCGGATTCAATGCGATCATTCGAGCTTTGCTGATATTGACGGCATAGACCAAGCCGTCTCGACCGAGTTCCAGGTCATGGAAGGATCCCTGCAGCGGTTCGTCCATTTCCCACATCGTGATAATAGCGGCAGCCGCAAGTCCGGTCGGAGCAGGCGGCGGGACGAATGCGGGCCAGCTCCTGACTGCGTCATCCTTATAGGTTGCCATTAGCCGGGAAATGATCGTGTCCTGAGTGTGCGGGTACAGACCGCCGAAACCGTCCATTCGTCGAATCATAGTTTCCCAGTCGACGGGTTTTTCAGGCGTGCGAAAACCGAGCGTACCGATCTGGTGACAATACGAGCAATTCATTTTGAAGTTCAGCCGGTCACGCGGATCATCAAACGCCAGCATGCTGAAGGCGCTACTAGCCGGTCGCTGCAATTCCAGTTCTTCACCGACGGCCGGATGAGTCTTAACGACCAGATCGCCGCTGCCGATCGCAACATCGCTCACCCATTCGTCTGCGAGTCCCATCAGCCGTGTACGGACGTTGTGATTCACGTTCCGCAAGCCTTCGATTTCAAACGATCCATCCCTCTGAGTGAATAACGACGTCCATTTTCGGTGCTCTGTGTCGATCGCCGAAACCATGACACCTTCGATGGGCACCCCGGAAGCATCCGTGACCATGCCACGGATTGTTTCGGCGGAGGAAGTTTGCGCGAAGAGTAGAAAGAGCACCAAGCATAGGATTCGTGAAGCCGTCATATGTTTCTCACCTGAAAACTAGATCCAAGTCTGCAGTCGTTATCCAACACCGCCAGTAAATCGAATTCGTGGACACAAAATTGTCCTGCGTTAGGACCGTTCGTGAAATAAATGTCGGAGTCGATCTTGTTAAAGATCCTTGTGCACCGGGATCTTTAGCAAGATCCATTACGGAAAACCGGACTCCTATTTCACGAACGATCCTTAGCTTAGCTTAATTCTTTTTGCCGAAAGTCTTGACGACTTTCGCTACGGTTGTTCATTCGTGTTCATGACAGTGGCTCCAATAATCAAATCTCGGAATTGCTTGTCAGACATGTCTTCCAGAAGTTTCAGAAATGCGGCCAGGTTTTCAACGTCTGTTTCGTTCAGCTTTATGGCGGCATAGCTGTCGTGAAATTTGCTGACGTCTTTCTTTTGAATGATTTGCTCCATGTTAAGTTTTCGGCTCGCAGAATTGCGGAGCGACGGCGTCCGTTTTGCCTGTTCATCTTTCACGACGACGTGTGATCGTCCGTCGGTGAAATCCGGAAGCGTGTGGCAGGCCGCGCAGTTGCCGACTGATGCATCGCCGTTGGTGCGAATAAACGTTTTGAAGCCTTCGTAAGCGGCGAGCGTCATTCCGGGCGGCGCCTTTAAGAGAACTCGGCCTTCCTGGTTTGCGAGGCGACCAAAAATGCGGCCCGCGAAGGCGAACGTCGATTCACCGTCTTCAGATTTTTCGGGAATCCGATTGATATAGGTGAAAGCGTCGAAGACGGATCGCTTTGTGGATGAAAGCCGATGGATGCGTGTGGTCTCTTCTATCGATTTGCCAGCGTTCCCGTCAGCGGCGGCAACGGTTATGTCTTCAATGCAATACAGCCATTTTCGTCCGCGAAGGAAGAGCTGCATTCCAGCCACTGCGGGTGACGCGTTGATTTCGTCCTCGAGTTTGTTGATGGCCAGAACTTCCAAGGCATCCGAACGCTTCAGCACAACCGTTGCGCCGTTTCTGCCTGTGAAGTAGACACGCCCTGCGGCGGCAATTGGTGACGAATACAGATTGCTGATTCCTGGCAGTCGTGTTCTGTCCAGTACTGTGCCGCCGGTTTGTGCGTCGACCACAGTCAGAATGCCCTGATTGGATTGAGTGTGATAGAGCAGTCCGTCATAGAGCACTGGCGACGGCACATACGGAGTGCCTTTGTCGCGAGTCCACGCGATGCTGTCGGATTCGGAAATGTGGCCTTTGGAACTCAAAGGGATTGCCAGCAGCGAATGGCCTTCGTAGCCGCTCATGCACAGCACCAATTGTCCGTCGATGACAGGACATGGCGTACAGTTGCCGGTGAGACCTTTGCATTGCCAGATGATGTCTCCGGTGGCCAGGTCATAACTGCGAATCCTATTCGATGCGGTCGTGATAACCTGAGTTGTGCCTTCGAATTCGATGACACGCGGAGTCGCCCACGCATTCGGTTCGTCGCGATCTTTTTTCCACACCGTGTCGCCATCTGCCGCGTTCAGCACTTCAATGGTCGACTGTCGCGCCTGGTCACGGACGATGATCAGCCGATCGTTGTGGATCACGGGCGAACACCCTTCGCCCAGGCTGGCTCCGATGTATGCTTTGCCAAGGTCTCGCTGCCATAATTTCTTCCCGTCAAGGTCGTAGCAATAGAGCCCGGCCGAACCGAACCAGCAATACAGTCGCTTGCCATCCGTCGTGGGCGAAGCGGAAGCGAAGTCGGCGTCCTGATGAGTTCCTTCATGCGGCACGTGTTCGCTGGACGTCTGTCGCCAGATTTCGTCGCCCGTGTTTCTGTCGAGACAAACAACGGCGAACTTATAGAACGTGTTTGGGTGCTTGATGCCGAAGACTCGGTCCGGCTGATCTTCCGGTTTCGGCAATGCTGAATCAATTCGCCCGGTATTGATCGCTGTCAGCACGAAGACTTTGTCGTCCCAAACGATCGGTGTCGCATTGCCCTGGCCTTCGACCGCAACTTTCCATTTGATGTTCCGTTCTTCGCTCCATTCCAGCGGTGGGTTGGCAGTGCGGCTAACCCCGGTCACTTCCGGACCACGCCAGTGATGCCAGTTGTTCCCCTCAGGATCAATCGGCCCCACGTTGACGAGATCCGGCTTGCCACGCAAAGGCCGAACGGGGCCAGCTTCGCCCACGCGTTCGGTGACACGAGCGGGCTGCTTCATCGGTGCAGTGTTCGTCTTCTTCTGCGAAGTTCCAGCAGTCGCTGCAAATTCAAGAATCTGAATGAATGCCGCTCCCACGTTTTCCATCTTCGGTTCCAGCCGTCGCTTGTCCTTCCACAACTGTCCCAGCCGACCGCGCTGCTGTTCGGTCATACCGGCCATCCGTTTGTCGACGTACTGCTGATGCGTGCTGCCGTGATAGCCCTTCGGCAGGCTTGTGGCTTCGATCTTTGCAAAAAGTTTGCGGAACGTTGCGTCAGCGTCATCGGAATCTCGTGAGCCGACAGCGCTAGCCGCAGGCCCCTGTTTCGCTGGGTCCTGTGCGCTGGCGCCCGACACTGGCGTCTCCGACTCTGAATATCGAGCCGCAATTAGTGGCGAAGACTCTATCTTTGTTCCCCACAGCGGAGCTTCCTTCACCACATCGTCGTTGATTTCCAGGACAAGTGCCCTCAGCCTCGCAAAAATCTCCGGCTTGTCGTCCACGAGGTTCTTCTGTTGGTTCGGGTCCGACGACAGATCGTAGAGCTCCCAACGCGTAATGCCGCCACAACCGTCTTTGATTAGCTGCGTCCATGATTCCTGGAATGCATTGAGCTGAACAAACTCGGACCGCAATTTCAGCCAGTCCGGCCGTTTCAACTCCGAGTTCCAGCACTGATGCCACAGTTCGGCCGTCGTCAGCTTTCGGTCGAGCTCCTGTTCAAGGATGACCTGCATCTTCTTCATCACGGCAGCGATGGCTGCTTGATCCTTGGGAAATTCATCGCCCCGAAAACCGACTAGGGAATAGTTATGATCGCGAACACCAACAATCGGCTGCGAGCACGGAGAATGCCAGGTAATCGGCTGCGACCGACGTTCTTCATCAGACCCACCTGACAACAGGTGGGACAGGTCAAGGCCGTCGAGGTGAACGCCCGCTGGTTTGTCCACTTCACACAGACCACACAGTGTTGGCAGCAGGTCGATATGACCGGCTGGAGTGTTAAGTACTCCGCCGGCAGGAATCCGTTTGGGCCATGCAACGATGCCGGGAACACGTAGTCCTCCTTCGTATAGAGAACCTTTGCTGCCTTTCAGGTCGCCGTTGCGTTCGTGCCGATAGCTGCCGTGATCGGACGTGTACACCACAATCGTGTTGTCGGCGACACCGAGTTCGGCAAGCTTCTTCAACAGGCGGCCAACAGCTCGGTCTGTGTTGTCGATCGTCGCGGAATAGATGGCGGCCGGGTCATGCGGTTCTCCATATTCGCGAACAATTTCCGACGGCGCTGCTAATGTCGCATGAGGTTCGTGGAACCAGATGTTCAGAAAGAACGGTTTGTCTTCATCGCGATGCTTGTCCAGCCATGAAATGGCATCGTCGACGACGATCTGACAGGCGTAACCTTTGAGCTCTTTGACGCGTTCTCGATTTCTCCAGAAGTTGGAAGGATCACGATGACTTGGGGCCGCATTCAGATCAGTAGCAAACCAGTAGTCGAATCCGTGTTCGTCAATCCACGGTTTGTCGCGACCGCGAAACGGAGTTCCCAGATGCCATTTGCCGAAATGGGCCGTGTCATATTCGTTTGCCTTCAGAATTTCAGCGAGAGTGACTTCGCTGTTCAGCAAATGCATGTCATGCAGGTGGTCCTGTATCACCGTGTACACGCCGGTCCGCAAATGGTGTCTGCCCGTCAGCAGCGATGCTCGCGCCGGAGAGCAGACTGGTGCCGAGGAATAGAAATTCGTAAAGCGAATTCCCCGTTCAGCAAGTCCGTCCAGGTTTGGCGTTCTGACTGGGCCGCCATAGCAGCCGATATCCTTCGAACCAAGATCATCGGCAAGCAGCATAACGACGTTCGGTCGAGCGGCCATCGTTAGTGGAGCAAGACAATGGAACAACGTGCAGGCTACGGCGTATTGTATGTGAATGCGGAGGATATATTTCATGGCGTGGAACTCATTTCTTTGACAACTCGAAAGCCCGCGACAAACTCGGGGCGGTACTCAACGCGGCCATAGCTGCTGCGGCTTGCTGAACGGAGATTTACAGCGTTGTCGGCAAATCCGCCGCCCCGCCACACATGCTGCCGCCCCTTGTCCGGCCCGTTCGGGTCGGTCGTCATGTCGTTTCCTGATTTCTTAATCCGATCCAAATACGAACCCTGGAAGTCAGAACACCACTCGCACACATTGCCGTGCATATCGTAGAGACTCCAAGCGTTGGGAAGCTTCTGCCCGGCGGCGTGAGCATACTGTTCGCTCTGCTTATAGGCGCTCTGATCGAACCATGCATGCTGGTCAAGCTGGCCGAATTTGTCTCCAAATGAAAATGCCGTTGCCGAGCCTGATCGGCAGGCGTATTCCCATTCTGCTTCTGTCGGTAGGCGATACACGGTGCTTTCGAGCTCGCTTAGTTTGCTGCAGAACTCAACGGCATTGTCCCAGCTGATGTACGAAGCCGCAACATTCTTTCCTTCGGTCGTCAACGGCTGCCCCTTCCACGGTGTCGCGCCCATGACTTTTTCGTACTGCCCCTGAGTCACTTCGCACGTGCCGATAAAAAATGGCTGAGTGATCCGAACTTCGTGCTGGGGACGCTCGCCTTCGGACCCCGGCGGCTGTTCCTTCTTTTTTCCATCGTTTGATTTTGCTTCGCCGGTCCCCATCAAGAAATCGCCAGCCGGAATCGGAACAAGAGTCATCCCGATACCGTTGACAACAGGTTCACCGACGACCAGTTGCTCGGCGGACATTTGCTGCTTAACTGAAGACAGATCAGGCAGACTTGAACCACATCCTGCTGCCGTGGACAGCAGCAGTGCGAAGCAAACGCCTGGCCAGCTGCCGAGCGAAGTTTCTTTTCGAACCGATACCGCTGTGTGACGCCAATCAATATTCACCAACGACCTCCCCACCGTTTCGAGTGTGAATCTTCTGCCACACTCCGCGTTCGTTGACGGGACCACAGCCAGAGGGATTCTTTGAAAAGTCGATATTTTCACTCACAAATCGCACCGAACCATCCGCCAGCAGCGCCTGGATTCCTCCGATGTGCAGACTGCGTGCCGTCATCTGGCCGGTGGAATTGCTGTCGAAGCAACCCATCGGCGGAAGGCCCAGCAAACCGGCGACCGCACAGTTCTCCATGTCGTCAGAATTTGGTTCTTTGCTGTTCGGAGCACTCGCGTCGTTAAACATTGCAGCCGTTCCGGAACCAAGTCCAGGCATGGCCCAGCAACCACGCAGGTCGCGGTCGTTCAGTCCTCCTCGCAGTTCGTCGACGGCCACCGTGTTCGATGTGCCATCCGTGATGTCTCGCATGCGGACCACATGATTGGCGGCACCAAGACCGCCACCATCGCCGACTCCATGACTACACGGTGAAACATTCAGTCCGTAGTTACCACGAGCCCAGCCGCCGCCGGCATAACTGCAGTGAACGCCGTCGCTCTGCGGATCGGTCGGACACTTGAACACGGATAGCTCTTCGGAACGCCCGGAATTCTGGTTGGCCGGAATATCAAAATTCCATTGACTGTAGAGATTGGCCTGTTCCAACTGAGGCAGCAGGAACACCAGCCAGTTGGCACCTTTGTCAGGATCAGCGATTCTCGTCAGATTTCCCGTTCGGTGAATAAAGAACGGGGGAAACGAGCGATGAACATCGTGATAGTTGTGCAGCGCGATGCCGATCTGTTTCAGATTGCTTTTGCACTGAGTCCGTCGGGCGGCTTCACGGGCCTGCTGTACGGCCGGAAGCAAAAGCGCGATGAGGATGGCGATGATCGCGATCACCACCAGAAGCTCAATGAGCGTAAAAGCTCGCTTGTGTCGAAGCATGGGGAGTCGTCCAAAGGCAGGGAAAACAGGGGAGGGAGGAAGGAAGGTCAGAACTAGGGTTGGAGTTCGGGAGGAAGCAATTCCACTTCTGTCAATTCAAGTCCCGCAGGTGATTCGGTATGAGTAAACGCCCAGACTCCGGTAAGCACCAGGCCATCGGGACGCGGCGCCAGTTCGTCTCGCTTATCCCACACCGCCGGGTCGACGGTGAAGTTCGTGAGTTCATAGAATTCTGCGAAGTCACCGTCCTCATTTCGCTGAGCAGGTGGTTGCTGGTCATGCAGGTCGCCGCGAAACATTCCGGCGAATTCGCCGTTCGGGTAAGCGACTCGAATTCCAAAGTGAACCGATGCGTCGTACTGAAGTCGCCCCTTCACAAGGAAGCGGGAACCAGGTTCGATGACCACTGGGGAACCATCGGAACGGTCGACCGAAATCCCGGCGAGATGCAAAGTAACATGAGGGGCGTCAGGTGGCACCAGTGGAATGGCTTTCACGGAAGCAGGGGCATGGTCGGTTGCCGGTTGCCACTTACCGTAGTTGTCACGCTTGTTTTCGAAATCTGTTTTCCATTCGCTGACCGATTGCGAAACTCGCTCGGGAATCAGTTCCCTTTCGCCATCTGCGACCGCCAAGTGTTCAGCCGGAACATCGACTTCGCTGCCATCGCTTAATCGACGAATTCGCACTTTGCCTTCTCTAACATTGAGCGCCGTGGATGTCAGCTCAGCCTCGACGTCAAATTGAGTGCCAAGTACCTTCAGCAGTGCAGTGCGCGTGTGTACAAGCATCGGTTTGTCTGCGGGTTGAGGCTGCACGTCGGCAGACAGGCGGCCTTCCCGCAGCCTTAGAATTTTCTGACCGGAATCAGCAAACGTCAGTACCGAGGTGCCCGAAATCATCACCTTTGATCGGTCATTAAACTGCAGCTCGAACCACGAATCCGGTGCCATCCCTTCGATGGTGCCGCCGGCGAGTTCTGTCCCGATCGAGATGTCTCGCACAATTTGACCCCGGTCTCCCGTCCAAATGAGTGCCCCGCTCAAGCCCGTTATGCGAGCGATTGACGAATCAGTTTCATTGGTCGCAACGACTTCGTTCCGCCGACCACTGCGCTCACGAATCAGCAACGCAGACAGGCCAATAATCACAACCGTTGCCAGAACCAGCATACTTCGAAGAAGCCGCAGCCCGTTTGTTCGAAATCCATCGCGAGATGGCGGGGCCGATGGTCTGTCGATTTCGGGCTTCTGAGCATTAATACGAAGGAATCCGGACAATTCCGTTTCCCATCGAACACTCTCCACAAAGACTTTCCTCGCATCCGGGCGACTGTCCAGTAATTCGGCAAGATGTTCCTGCTCCGACTCGCTTAGGCCACCACGCAAATGCCGGTCAATCAGGTCATTCAATAACTCGTCATGATTTTTGTCGGTCATTGGGCCGCCTCCAGCCGCGTTTCCACACAGGATTTAACGAGTCGCTTCGTGCGAAACAGGGCTTTCCGTACCGCTTCAATGGTCATCTGTAGCCGATCTCCGATTTGCGGATAGCTGAGCTGGTCAACGAACCTTGCATTCAGCAAACGTCTGCCTCGATCAGTCAGTTCTTCAAAACAGTGCGCCAGTGCCTCCTGACGAAGACCATTCTCATGATGATCCGTTGACGTCTGAAACTCTTCAAATGCCGCATCGACGGCATCGTCCAGTAATCGTTCCACCAGACTGCGTTCTTTTCCATGCGTCTGTTTGGCACGAAGCACTTCGATCCGAACCATGGCACGGCACCAAGCCAGCACAGATGTCCCTTCTTCGAACTGGTCATGCTTTTTGACAACGACCAGCATCGCTTCCTGCACGGTATCTTCTGCGGCAGCCCTGTTTCCCAGCAGTGACCACGCATAAGCCAGCAGTGGTTCGCGGCAGTCAAACGCTGCCTTCAGAACGCGATCACGCCTATTGTCAGAATCACTCATTTGTTCGATTAATCCTTCCAGTCAGGTTGCGAAAGTCATCAAAAACCTTTGGACATCAGAGCGGCTTAGATTTTCGACGAGTTTCGCTACCGCTCCTATTCCAAAGCCATTCCTCTACTCTAACAAACGGTCCGACCGATTCGTGGACACCCATTTTTTAAGAAACGCCATAATTCTACCACTTCATAGTCTTCGAAATTGCTGTCGGGTGCCAGAAATACCGATTCGGAAAGCTGCCCACAGAATGCTTGGCGTTGCATCAAACCGTTGGGTTGGTCGTTCAGCAGATTCGACGATTCAGCTCGGTCAATACCGTCGGCCGCAGAACCAAACTCAAGGGTCACGAAAAGCCGTATCGCGTCCTGTAACACGTGCAATATTTCGTCCACAAGAACGCATAGTCAGTTGGCGACCTCCCCAAGATATCGTTTGTTAACGAGCTTACCTGGGAATCGGGACTCGGGGAGTCCAGTGGGACTCGAACCAGACAAGCCATAAACCGTTGGTTTTGCGCCAGCAACCGCCGTCACGCTCGCCAGTACGGATTTCTCAGCCTTTAAATTCCGAAGAACTCATCTCAATACTCAAATCGCCAACAAGCCGTGCGGGGCGAGGTTGATCGCACGAGTCGTCATGAACTGTTTTCCGACAGCGGCGTTCAGACCTGACCCCTTTTTGACCCTCGCGAGTTCTTCTGTGCGAAACAGCCGGATGTAGCGTTCGATCGTGCGTCGGCAGAGGCTTTGATTTTCCGGCTTCAGATGCAACGCGTACTGCACGTCGAGGTTGAACATGTACGCATCGGCGGCTGCGTCGTGCGTCCAGTTGCGGAAC
>JBDNFN010000147.1:0-2667 GCA_041689795.1 Fuerstiella sp.
GAAAAACATCATTGCGACCGTTACCGCGATTAAGAACGTGCTAAACAAAACCGCCTTGCGATGCTCGGGCTGTGCGTGGCATTCAATCACGATAACAAGGCTCGCAACACAGTTAAAGTACAATGCCCCCTTTTTGCGTTCAACGCATCAATGCCTTCAAGGCAATGTGCGGTCGCGGCTCAGAAGATGAATGGCGAGTGAGCCACAGGGAGCTGGAACGAATTCAGAACGAAGGCTTGCTTCCGGTCCCCGAGCGTTATTGATGTCGTCGACAGCTAAGAACTGCTGGCGAGAACGCCATCAGAACCACCGCAGGTGATAATCCCCCTCCAAATCACGACTTCGGGGCCAAGCACCGTCCTTAAAGCTGAGGCGTCGTGACTGTGTGGAAGCAAAAAAATTTCGCAAACATACTCTTCGCCGTTTGTCGCATTTTCTGGAAGCGCCAGAAATGTCCAAGCGCTTCGTGCGTCAGGCGGAACCGTCGCTGGTTTTTCCGGCTCGCCTTTGAACAATCCGCTTGACGTTCCAAGTGACCTGCCGCCCCCCGCAAATTTAGCCCGCACATGCCGTCGTCTTGACTCGGGTGCCACCTCAGCCTGATATTTACGAAAATCGTTGGAATAGTGGCGGCAACAAAATCGTGTTGGCTCCCGGGCTGGCCAATCCATCCGGGGTGTAAGTTTGCCAATCATGCGCCAGAGGCGATGGTCTTCGACAACGAGTCCGTCGATCTCAGTCGGAGCACCGTCGCGTTTTTCCACGACAAGTGTTGCGTACATGCCCGTCCCAGCAGGAACAAATAGTCGAGTGCCGAGTGGCTCACCGTCAATATTCGCATGGAATGAAATAATTCTACAAAACGCGTTTTCAGCAACGTCGGGGATATCAGATGGCCCTTCGTGGAGCAGATAGTACGCGAAAACGACAACGGCGATGAAGCCGATAGTCGCGTATCGTCGCCTCTTCAACCAATCCATACTTCCTCCCTGCTGATTCATCTTTCAACGCACGGCGGTAGACTCGCCTCCAGACCGTGTTCCGACTGCCCGCCACACCACGAGGTCTATTCCGTCGCTCTGGAAATTTACACTGCCGTCCGCAAATAAAGAAAAGACGCCTCCATGATGGAGGCTTGACGGGGGAACCAGCCGCACATGACTGTATCTGATACTGTCATAGTCGTCTGGTCCGTTATGGACTCCGGGGCTGTTAGGCGGCAGAATATGATCGTAGTGTTGATTGTAAAAGTAGGAATGACAAAGTCCTGCAAGCCCCAGCGGTGAAGTCGAGACGCGATGATTTCGTGCCTGCTCCGCGGCCAATTCCTCCTCACCCCGTAAATGAAACCGGTCAACCGTCCACCACAAACTCCGCGTTTCTACATTCGACGGCGTTGCACCGGCGTGAATTGGTATGACCAGACGCTCCGACATCGCCACGGTGTTCGACAGTCCGTCAGAAATATCTCGCGGCCGCGTGCCATCACGTAGGTGGGAGACAAACCCGTTTGTTTGCCCCATTGTACCAACGTTGGGAAAAAGTGTACCACGACACATCAGATATGAAGCATCACCATTCCCCGCAGAATTCTTAGCCCAGATCTCTGGGTCTGTCGGGCAGCACAAAACGGGCACATTGGAGACAGCTCCAATACGGCCGCCGGCAAGTTGTCCGTGAATTTCCTGTTGTTCTAAATACGGGAGCAACGTAGCGGGTGCCCTGAGCCTTCCTTGATGCCCCGTAGGAAACACCTGATATGCGTCAGCAAAGTTGGCCATGGCCACGCCAAGTTGCCGCATATTATTTCGGCACGTTGTCTTACGAGCCGCTTCGCGGACGCCTTGCACCGCTGGAACGAGAAGCGCAGCAAGCACGCTGACGATTGCAATGACAGTCAACACTTCCAACATCGTAAATCCACAACGACACTGTGTGTTGTCCGCAGCGAAATAGTTATGGTTAGCACGCATGATTTTTCCCCGAGCGTCATGGAACCCACACCGGTTCTTCAGAACCAATCAAATAATTGTTATCGACGTCCCAAACCTCGACAAGAGCATTCGCAAACTCTCCACCGGCGGGGAAGTAATTCATGCCAATCTCATAAATCCAAATCTGCCATTGTGGATCTGAAAACGTCAGTACGTGGAATTGCTCCGTTTGCGCCTGCCACTGCGGCATTCCATTGACCATCACCTCCTTGTAAAGCACGATTTTGAATCCTTGGTTGCCACTCGTGCCATATTGGGTGTGGTTCAACTGATAGAAGCCGCCGGCATCCGCCGCCAAGGGCAGCAACAAAATAGCAAACGTAAAGATCAAGGACTTACCTGCGTGAGCCTTTGACATGACCTACTCCCGGAAACTTACGATTGAGACGCTACCTTCCCTAGTGCAAATTTACATTCCACTTTCGGCACTTTAAACGGATGTCCCAGAAAGTCAAGTCGCACCACCCTTAATTCATTTTGGAGAGATAGGCGAGAACGTTTAATTCGTAAGAATGGTGGTGGTTGCGAACACTGTTACCTAATCACCGATCAGCTCGAACTACACCACAGAACTTATGAACGACTGTGGTGTGAATTAGACTCTGACCTGAATGGCACTGCGGTTCGGTATCAAAGGGTTTACGTCATGCTGCGGCGTTCATTTCTTGGCGAA
>JBDNFN010000148.1:0-5304 GCA_041689795.1 Fuerstiella sp.
GGCCGCACCGAACCGCGAGTCAACAAACGCAGACCCAAGGTGCTCGCACTCATGCAGAAACCCAGGCACCAACTTCGAAAGGAACTGAAAGCCGCTGCATGACGTAAACCCTTGGATACCAAACGGCAGTGCCATTCGTAGCAGACACCGGTTGCGGCATGACCGAAGAAATTCAAAACAAAATCTTTGAACCATTCTTCACGACAAGGGAAGTCGGAAAGGGCACCGGGCTTGGACTATCAGTGGTTCATGGAGTGATGACTCAATGTGGTGGCCATGTCAGAGTCACCAGCGAAGTTGGTTCCGGCACGGTATTTCACCTGCTGTTTCCAGCGACAGCAGAAACAGCCGCGTCGGCGCCGTTGCTGCGTGACTCAGATGCAATGAGTGGCACGGAAACAGTGTTCGTTGTGGAAGACGAAGCCGCAGTACGCAGCATTACATGCACGATTCTGGAGTCTCGCGGATTTCACGTCCTGACCGCCAGTAGTGGCGCGGCTGCACAAAAGATAGTGGATGAATATCAGGACCAGATTCATCTGCTGCTGACAGATGTCGTGATGCCGACAATGGGAGGCCGCGAACTTAGCCGCTTATTGCGAATGCGTCGGCCCGATCTGCGCACCGTATTTATGAGCGGACATACAGACGACACAGTAGTTGAGCTTGGACTTTTCGAAGGAGGCGCTGCATTTCTGCAGAAGCCGTTCACAACCGCTGGTCTCGTGCGAAAAATCCGCAGCGTGCTGGATTAGCGGAAAACAGAACGATAGCCGGCACTCTGGTCAGATGTTTAGCCAACAACTCGGTTTGGCAGCAAAGCGAAGCGGCGGACTGAAGGGAAAAAAAGAAAAGAGCCACCTGCTTCTTTCGAGGCGGGTGGCTCTTAGAGTTTTGATTGAGCTGGAACGATTTAGTTTCGGCTGAAGCTGATCGCCGCCGCGTTACTGCCAGCCAGTGTGAAGCTGAAGGCGTTGGTGTCGGTTATGTTCATGGAACCGGCCAGTTGCTGATTGTCGTTGGCTCGAGTCAGGTTCAGCGATCCGTTTGTAGCCGCGTATTGACCTGAAAAGCTGCTGGCTGATCCGGTCTGATTTGTAGCGACCCAGCTGAAACTACCATCAGCCTGCAGAGTCAGTTGAACGGTTGCTCCGTTGCCAAGTGTGGCCGTCCAGTTGCCAACGTGAACCGGTGTCTGAACTGGCTGAGGCTGTGATTGAACAGACGTTGGCAGTGGTGGAGCAAAGCCGCCCAGTGCCTGCAGTGCTGACATTTGAACGGCGTTTGCTGGGGCAGGACCAGCAATCTGAACCGACTGTTGTGGCGAGACTGGCTGTTGAGTCGGGGCGAACTGAGGCTGAGCTACAAGCTGTGACTGAGAAACCGGCTGAACAGTCTGCAGCTGAACGGGCTGCTGAGGCACAGACTGAGTGAAGGCAGGCGGCGGAGCAATTGCCTGCTGTACGGGTCGTACGGCCTGAACGTGCTGCGAATAGGTTGGAGTAGCGTAGCTGTAAGTTGGTGAAGCGCGGTGATAGTTGCCGTAGCTGACAGACGGAACAGAGTAGCTGCGAACAGAGCTGCTTGAGTATCTGTTTGAGCGTCGACCGCCACAGGCGTTTGAATCGTTGGCAACGACGGCCAGAGTTGCGAATGCGAAGATGGCGGTCAGCAGAGTGTTTCGTGAAATGGCCATGATGAAATGCCTTTCGAGTTCTCGAAGAATTGAATTGTTGTCGGGTACAAATTCTTCAGCGAAAACCGTCAGGATTTGTTACATCGCAAAGGGCAGAAAAGAAAAATGGCTCAGGCAAAACACTCGCATAATGAAAAAATACCAATGAGTTTCGGGCTCAGGCAACTTAAAAAGTTGTCTTGGTTTCTTGGAAACGTGGTGTTTTTATCCGCGATAAATCTGTTAAATGGTCGTTGTTGTTGGGATATGTTTCCAAAAAAAGGGCTCCCGTTTCGACCTTAGTGATGGGCCACGCACAATCAGCTCGCGAGTGCCTTGTCCGGTGTGAACAACGATCCGGGTTCCTAACACGATAGATTTCGTAGACAGAATCTGTTGCCACCTGACCATGATTTGAGCAGTGAAAAATGTTGTTCCGATGCGGATCCCGTCGGCGTTGACATGCCCCCAAGCAAATGGCCAATTGGTTCGGCAAGGGACCAGCTGAATCCAGTCGGTACCGCGCAATTACTCGCAGCCGAATCGAGCAGATAGCTGCTCATTCATAAAGTGTTCTTTCTTTATTAACAGCGAATGTTAGGCGAGAACGATAGTACAGCTGGAGTGGATGAAGAAGCTCGAGCAAAAGCCGGTGCTGCCAGTTCATCCTTAGTTGCCAAAAGAAAACGACCGCTGCGTATCCGGTGGGGACGCAGCCGTCGATTAGGTGTCACGCTTCTGACTCTGACAGAGAATGAAAAATGAAAGGAGTATTGTTAACGTCCAGGTGACGCTCTTCCTGAACGATGATCAGTTGCTGAGCCAATCGTTGAGGACGCTGGCAGGGTCGACTGTTGTTTCTGTTGGCGTCAGGTCTTTCTTAGCAAGGTTGGTTAGTTTGGCGACATATTCCATCGTGCTTTTCAGTGTTCGAGGAGTGGCGGTCGCATCAACCTTGCAGACATAGATCACCAGGTAGTCACCGTTTTTTGTGCGTTCGATTGTCCATGCGCCCATTTTTGTCTGAGCACTCTGCTGCAGCAGCTTCATGGTGATGTCTATGCCTGGAGCTTCTTTCAGTGTTGCCGCCAGAGCCCAGACCTTGCGAACGTCAGCCTGTTGAAAGTATTCGACTTCCGCAGTAACAAACACAGACTGTTTGACTTTGTCGGCTTGTTCAAATGAGACTTCCAGAGCGTCTCCATCAACCTTTGCAAAAGTCAGTTCGGCTTTTTCCAGAACGTCGGCAACCGGCTGTGGGGCTGGTTTCCAGTCGCCTGCCAGAAACGCTTTGACTTCTGAAATATCAACGCAGTAGGTCACCAGGCGTGCCTTCGGTGACAGCGACTGGCAGATACCAAGCAGTTCGCCTTTATTGTTGACAACCGGGCCACCACTGTCGCCCTGATTGATCGGCGACTGAGTTTCCAGAACCATGAAATCGTGTTCGCCAGTGCCCGTGCGGAACTGCTTCTGATAGACGCTGCGAACAGTACCGGATGTGTACACCCAAAGAGCTTCTGTCAAACCCGAGTTGCCTACAGACTGGACGGCTTCGCCAGGCCCGCTGCTTTCAGGTGCCAGCTGGATGGCGGAAACGTCAGCGGGAATTCGATCCAGTTCAATCAACGCGAGATCTCGTTTCCGGTCGACCGCCAGAACTCGGCCGCGAACACCTAGTGTTTTGACATTCTTTAGATAGCTGTCGCGTTCGACAACGGGTTTGCTATCTTTGAGTTTCGGGAAGAAGATGACAGCCGTTCGAGCATTGCCAACGACATGAAAGTTGGTGATCAGCAGTTTCTTTTCAGCGTCAACCAGCACGCCAGTGCCACTGGATGTTTCTCCGTCGGACTTGGCCAGCACCCAGGCTGTTGACTTGAGCGTCTGATTATAGATTTCAGCGTCTGCCCTGGCGACAGAAGTTAGCAGCGAACTGAAGGACGCAGCCACGGCACATTGGAAAAGTAGGTTTTTGATTGAGTCGTTCATGGTATGACCATCCTCGAAAGAGTTTGAAAGCTGATGTGTTTCGCAAGGCTCAATTGCTTCAGCGAAGAAACCATTGATTTGTGACACGCTTTTCAAGTGTTTTCTCTATCCGACCAGCTGAGTTCGTCTGTTGTCGGTATCCAAAAAACGCCCGCCGCTGCAGACTCTTCGCTGCAACGACGGGCTCCCGAAACAGGCACCCAGCCTTGGGAGATCAACGTTTTTGCGGGTTGATCTAGTTTGTCTTGTTGAAGACCAAAACAGTAGAGTTCAGTGGTTCGAAACGAAATTCGCTGTCCGAGCGGACAATCAGTTTTCCCTGAAATTTCAGGCCGTCATCGCCGGTTAGAATCAATAGCCCTCCGACTGAGGTGAACTTCCCGCTGGACTTTGTCTGCTGACCGTTGTTCAGGTACACAAGGTTAAAAGTGCCATCAGCTTTTAGATCCACGGCGAACGCTTGTTTGTCAGACTTTGCCGCCGACCATTGGCCGGTTAGAGAAACGGTCGGGTTGGTAAGTGCTGGATCTAATCTGGTTGGTGTTGCAGGGGCGTTAGTGTTCGACCGTTCAGAGTTGTCCCATAGGGCAGACGTGGTTTTGGCCAGAACGGCCATTCGATTGACTTCTTCTCTCAGCAACTGGCTGCTGAGATCCGCATTTTTCAGCGTGAAAGATAACTCTGTTCGAGTTCGTTCAGCGTTGTAGGCAAACAGATTCGGGGTGTGTTTCTGGCTGGCTGCCATCAGTTTCAATAGCGTGTCTGCGGGCAATTCTTTCGTGATATTTGTGATCGTGCCCAGTCCCAAAATGATAGTGACATTGGCTTCGTCTTCGGAAAGTACGGCCATCACAGGAAAGGTCCACGGGGCCAGCTGCTTTTCTGTGGTGACACCCCGACTGTCGGCCACTTTGGCGTCAAACCCGCCCACTTTTAGTAGTTCTCGCAGCTGTTCGGCGTTGGTGATTCGAGTCGTGCTGTTGCCGGAAGTTGTGTTGCCTGACGTTTCGTTAAAGACTGAGCTGGATGGAAATTCAGTGAACAGGTCGTTTTCGTCTGCGAGTGAAACAGAGCTCAATGAGACGACGAATGCGGCCCCAACGATAGTAAGTGACTTAAACATGGCAGCACCGTTATTTAACAGGGGATGTTGAAAAGCGAGTGTTTTGTGTTTCCACTTACCTAAGCGTTGCCGCCGGAAGTTTGTTACAGCCAATGCCGGTTCCGTTCGCAGTTAGCCATCTACGGTGGGTCTCTGATCTAAGCCGAGGGTTCAGCACGCTGAGAGCGATAGTCAATTGGTGGATCGTAGGCTACGAATCCGCCGCCGCGCGTATTCGCCAGAAGATCGGCGTCCGTCAGCTCGGCGGGCCATCGCGTGAATCACAGTAGCACAGCGGATTTGCTCACCACCAACTCATACGCGGCTCGCGTTTTTAAACGCACACACAACAGTGTAGAAGAGGTGCAGTAACACGAAGTGAGCCACGCGAAGAAAAATAAATAGCGGCGAGTTGTAACAGATTAATTGTTTGTTCGCTTAGTAGATTAGGCAAGAGGGAAACAACAGTTGTTCGGCTGACGGTTGTGTCCATTTTTCACATGAAGCCGTACCTGGAGAATGTATCGATGCTTAA
>JBDNFN010000149.1:0-16506 GCA_041689795.1 Fuerstiella sp.
CAATCACGCGAAACGCCGCATCCGTTTCGCACCGCTGCATCATCTTCCGCGACGAAAACACGCCCTGACTGTACGCATACAACAACAGCACGAGCATCATTCGAGGATGAAACGGAGGCTGGCCGCTCGTGTTGCCGTCCTCACGCGTGTAATCGTCAACCATCGCAGAGATGTCGATCGTTGACGTGACATCCAGCAAAAAATAAACCAGATGCTCTTCCGGTAGCCAGTCACCCGGCGACGGAGGAAATAACCAACTCGCCTCTGGCTGCCATTCGCGAAATTTACGACCCATCCCTGAAATCCAACCAAACGTCAAGCAAAATTAAAATGCACGGTCAACTGAAATCGTAATACTACATTACGTAAAGAAAAACCAGGCTTCGGAAGGTATCCGGACAGGCTGCTAGGGGGCAGCCGTTCATATGCACCGAGATACTTCCAGTGTTCCATAACTATCAAGCTGACAAAACAGCGGCGGATGTCTCCACCGAAACCCGGGCACTCGCGGACATGTGTGGATTGTTATTCAACGCAAATCAATTCGTCTACTTGCGTTAATCCCTGAACTCCCTCAGCCAGCCACATTTCCTAATCTCAACGAGTTGACTGTTCCGCAAACGGCTGAGCCAGCGTCTCAAAGCTCATTGGATCAAGACATGAATACTCAATTGTGTTCTCGCCCCTTCCGCTCCTCACATTCTCGCCGCAGCTTTCTTTTCGGAACGGGAGCATCCGTTGGATCCGTTGCGTTTAGCCAGCTATTAGCCGGAGAAACACCAAAAGCCGGTGGGCCACTTTCACCGAAGCCTCCTATGCATCCTGACAGAGCCAAAGCTGTGATCTTACTGTTTATGGAAGGCGGTCCGGGACAAATGGAGACGTTCGATCCCAAACCAGATTCAACAAAACTCCACAAGCACGAATCGAAACTGTCTGGCGGGCAGGAGCAAGGCTTCAAGCTCTTCATCGGAAGCTCGTTCCGTTTCAATAAGGTCGGAGACGCTGGCAGCGAAATGTGCGATCAGTGGGTGCGCATGGCTGACCCCGATGTCGGAAACGAACTCTGCAACTATCGTGGCTGCCAGGCAGAATCATTTAGTCACCCCGAGGCTCTTTACCACATGAATACGGGCAGCGGTCTGGGAGGTGACCCAGCGTTTGGTTCGTGCCTGATCTGTGGACTTGGCAGTGAAAACCAGAACCTGCCCGGCTATGTGGTAATGACAGAAGTTAGCCTGTACACAGGGATGTGTTGGAAAGTGGAGTAATGCAGATTTGCCGCCGCATTATCAGGGGACTCGGCTGCAACCAGTGGGTTCACCACTTCTGGATCTTGCTTCGCAGCCGAAAACATCCAGCGAACACCAGCGCCGTGCAATGGACGAACTGGCGTTTCTTAATCAAATAAATCTGGATTCGACAGGCGGCAATCAGCAACAACTCGCAGCAACAATGGAAAGTTATGAATTGGCATTCCGCATGCAGATGGAAGTGCCGGACGTTGTCGACCTTTCAAAGGAAACAGCCCAGACAAAAGACATATATGGTCTCAACGATTCAAAAACCGCAACCTTCGGACGCCAGTGTCTTCTGGCTCGCAAGCTCGTGGGAAGTGGAGTTCGCTGCGTTCAGATATTCAGTGGCGGATGGGATAGTCACGACTATCTGGAACGAGGTCACTCGGCGCGAATCCGTAGCGTGGATAAGCCCGTGGCGGCACTGATCAAAGACCTGAAGCGTCGCTCGTTACTGGATGAAACCCAGGTGATCTGGACGGGCGAATTCGGCCGCACTCCAGATGACAACAAACGAGGAGGCGTGTATTCGCTCGGTCGAGGCCACAACAATAATGCCATGACAATGCTGATGGCAGGCGGAGGAATCAAGGCAGGTACGATTATCGGAGCGACTGACGAATTCGGTGCGAAGGCAGTCGGCTGTGTCCATCCCATCCGCGATCTTCATGTCACTATCCTGCACCTGCTGGGGTTGGACGTCAATAAGCTGACATACTTCCATGGCGGGCGATACAAACAACTCAGCCAATTCGGCGGCGAAGTCATCGACGAGTTAATCGCGTAAATAACAGGCTATAGCGAAAGCGTCCCGAAACGACTGCAGGGAAATATGACTAAGCTTTCGCAAGTCTTGGATTCGCTTTCCCGAGCGTCATCTGCACCTGCTGTTCCACCATTGCTTTGTATTTTCCGCCGGAAAGCATCAATTCATCGTGAGTGCCAGTCTGAGTGATACGGCCATTTTCGACCACGCAGATAAGATCGGCCGATGCAATCGTGCTAAGTCGGTGAGCAATTACGAATGACGTCCGCCCCTGCATCAATTCTGACAGCGAATCCTGAATCAACCGCTCGCTGTCCGTATCCAGATTGCTGGTGGCTTCGTCCAGAATCAAAATCTTCGGGTCCGCAAGAATCGCTCGAGCAATCGCTAATCGTTGCCGCTGACCACCACTTAACTTAACGCCGCGTTCACCGATAACTGTGAACAGGCCATCAGGCATACGTTCAATGAACTCAGACGCGTTGGCAGCGTTGGCGGCAGCTTGAATCTGTTCAAGTGTGGCATCCCGATTTGCATAAGCAATATTTTGACCAATGGTCCCGTCAAACAGAAACACGTCCTGTTCGACAACTCCCAACAGACTGCGAAAAGATTCGACGTCGTAATCCATCAGATCGCACCCGTCCAGCATGACACGCCCGACTGTTGGATCGTAAAACCGGGCAACAAGATTGCACAGAGTAGTCTTCCCTGCGCCACTGGGGCCGACCAAAGCAACAACCTGCCCTGCTTCAACCTTTAGATTGATATCGTTTAACGCGGAGACTTCAGTTCCGGGATAGGCAAAGGAGACAGCATCGAATTCGATTTTTCCGGACACATCGTGACGGACCACTCGAATGGAATCGGGCGTCGACTGCATTTCACAAGGCTCGTCCAGCAAATCCAGAATTCGATCCAATCCACTCAGGCTGTTCTGAAACTGAGTGGCGCTGTTTGCCAAAGTCGCTAATGGCTGCAACAGCATCAGCAGGTAAACCAAAAACATCATCAGGTCACCAACTGTCAAAGCGCCTTCAAGTACCCGCCAGCCGCCATAGAACAACAGCGCAGCACTGCTAAGCGGAATCATGGCCTCCCAAATCATTTCCACTGCTCGCATCCACCACCATGCGTAAAGTTCTTTCCGCGCCATCAGGTTGTTTTCTGTAACGAATCGACCACTTTCACGCCTTTGACGACTGAACGCTCGAACAACGCGAATTCCCGAAAACGCTTCAGCGGCACCGGCGTCAATTTGTTCGCGCTGCTTGCGAATCGCTCGAAACTGTGGACGAATCTTACTGATCCATGCTTTGTGCGAAAGAAAAACCAGCGGCAGCAATACGGCGGCTCCCAGCAACAGAGTCCAGTCGACCCAGGCCAGAATCAAAAAGCTACCCAGCAATTGAATGATGGCTCGCCACGGGTTGTACAGTAAACCAAATACCAGTTCTCCAACGCTGCCGCCGTCCTCGCGAAGAATCGAGGCAACGCCACCGGATCGTATTTCATGAACACGATGCAAAGGCAATCGAACGGCGTGTTCAAATACCTTTCTCCGCACATTCAGCTGAATGTGTTTGGTTATGCGAGTTGCATACCAGCGGCCGGCAATGTGTACGATAATTTTCAGCAGCGAGATAATGACAACGCCAATCACAGTCGCCATCAGTAACGAACGAGGATTACTGAGTGACGGGAATCGCGAGGCCCAGGGTTCGGGCAATGGCTTTGACGTCAATACATAGTCCACCAGAAACTTTGTGCCGGCCGGAGGAATCAACGCCAGGATTGTAGCAACCGTTAGTGAGGCTAGAATCCAGACAATCTGCCAGCGGAATGGCGACAGCAGCTGAAAGAAACGTTTCAGCAATTCGGTTGCTGAACGAACTCGGTCTTCTTTACGGCGTTCCGGAGTGCTGGAATGGACGCTGCCACGCGGCAGTTCCCCGGTGCGAGCCTGATCTCGATAGTTATCGAAGCGACTCCGGCTACTTTTCCGCGTTCGATTGGTCAAGGACTTTTTCGCTATTTGATCCGACATCTGATCCGACTTCGTTTGGCCATTCCGGGAATTCGTCATTGTCGATTGTAAGCCGGCTACGGATGCGGTCGAGCGTTGTTGGCCCGATTCCTGCCACTCGCCCCACATCGTCGATGCTGAGAAATGGCCCATTTGTTTCGCGGTCTTCAATGATCCGTATCGCCGTTTCTCGACCAATGCCCTCTAATTGTATCCATTCCGGCCAGTTGGCCACATTGACGTCAACCTGAAACGCCAACAATTTCGATTCGCTATCCCAATGCAATGGCTCCGGGCGATGCCATGCCAGCCATGAATATCGCAGCGTCAGCACCAACAGCGATAATCCACAGGCAAACAACAGAAACCGGCGATCGTCGCGCGAGCACAAGACGGATTTCAGCCACTCGCCGACCGCGGACACTACCGAAGTAACACCCACGGCGGTAGAATGCGATCGGTTTTCTGGGGCATCTGAATGAAGTCCTGCAATCGAATCAGACTCCAGCACAATGTCAGAATTTGCGACATTTGGTTCGCCTGACTTCGGATCATCCTGACCCGAAGTCAGGCCATCTGCGTCCCTAAGCGACGGCTGATTTGCTGCTGGCTGATGCATGTGCACACGATGTCCGCTCAGTGGTGATTTTGACGCCTGTAAGGTGTCTTCAACGAATGCTACAAGGGACACCTGGATATCAGCACTCGAACTTACGCGTTTCGAGATTTTCTGAGCAAATTCAAGGTCGTTGGCAGAAAAACATGGGTGAACCTTCAGAATCGCGGCAGAATTTCGACTTTGCCCACTGAATACCGACGGTGACATGCATGAATCACAGAATTGCAGACGGAAACGCTGTTGAGTACGGTGTGGGGTCGGTAAACTCAGTCGCTTTCCTGAGCCCTGACTTTTCTCTGGAGTCTGTTTGGATGTCGTCGGACGCCGCTACAATTACTTCGTCAACTACCTCACCTTCTACTTTTTCATGGTCGGAATTGGCTGACGGTGCTATTCGAGGCCAATCGATCTCGCGCGAAGATGCTCTTCGCATTCTTTCTGCTGACGACGATCAGGTGCTGTCGATTCTGGATGCCGCATATCGTGTTCGCCGAGAATTCTTTGGCAAATCCGTTCAACTGTATTACCTGAAGAACGCAAAAAGCGGACTGTGCCCGGAAGACTGTGGATACTGTTCGCAGGCCAAAGATTCCGCTGCAGCAATTGACAAGTACCCCATGCTGAACGCCGAGCGATTGATGGATGGAGCTCGCAAGGCCTACGAAAGCAACGCACGCACCTACTGCATCGTGGCCAGCGGACGCGGACCATCGGACCGCGAAGTCGATCATGTAGCCAATGTTGTTACGCAAATCAAAAGTGAATTTGGTCTACACATCTGCTGTTGTCTAGGACTGCTAAAACCAGACCAGGCCGTCAAACTGAAAAACGCGGGTGTGGATCGGGTCAACCATAACCTGAATACCAGCGAGCGATTTCATGACAAAATCGTTTCGACTCATACATTTAAGGACCGCCTTGAAACCCTGGACATCTGCAAGACTGCCGGCTTGGAACTATGTGCGGGCATGATTGTCGGTATGGGCGAAACCAATGAAGACGTCGTCGATGTCGCACTGAAACTGGCAGAGCTCAAGGTTGAATCGATTCCTGTCAACTTCCTGATTCCGATCGAAGGCGCTCAACTCGGACGTCCGGTTGATCTGGATCCTCGATATTGCCTTAAAGTGCTGTCGATGTTTCGACTGGCAAACCCAAAAACAGAGTTACGAATTGCAGGTGGGCGGGAGGTCAATTTGCGAAGCATGCAATCGATGGGACTATACGCAGCCAACTCCATGTTCGTCAGCGACTACCTGACAACACCCGGCCAGAAAGCTGAAGAAGACTTTCAGATGATTCGCGATCTCGGCTTCGAAATCACGGCCGGAGACTATGAATCGGCCCAGCTGATGGAACGCTTTGATCAGGCATAGCAGAACATAACTTACGTCAAAAACACAAACAGGCCCGGCTTGGGAACAAGCCGGGCTTCAGTCTTGTGTGCAAACCCGATTTGCTGTGCACCTCGGTGATTTTCAGCTATTAGACGCCTGCATTTTTTCCCGAGCAATCTTCAACAGATGTTCCATCTGTTCGGTGCTGTAAAGAACAGACTTAACGGCTTGCTGGAAATTTGTATGAGTCGACGCACTCCATGCATCATCTCGGAACTGTTCAGCCGCCGTTCGCAATTTGCCAATTTTCTTCTGCGCAAATCTGAAATATTGAACGGGGTCGTCCACCTTGGTTTCGATCGCCCGGCTCATATCGAACACAGCTCGAACAATTCCCATCAATTCCGGATAGTCGTCAACTTCATCACAGTGCTTGATGAATGTGCGCACCATCCAGGCGTGAGCCATTGTCTTCTGAAAAAGTTCGACCAATTCCTGCAGTGTTAGTTCGCTCATCGTTTACATCGCCGCCAGAAAATACCCAATGCCCCGCACATAGTTACCAGATTACTCATTCGCGTCCTCTGTTTGATATTGAATCAAACTGCAGACCTGATGATCATGCAATTTCAGACGGCCCTTCAGAAACGCCAATTCAATCACAAATGCCGCGCCGACAACTTCTGCCCCCTGTTGCTTTGCCAACTTCAGGCATGCTTCCACGGTTCCTCCGGTCGCAAGCAAATCGTCGACCAAAAGTACTCGATCTCCGGGCTCGATAGCGTCGCGGTGAATTTCAAGCGAGTCCGAACCGTACTCAAGGTCATATTGAAATGACTCGGTTTCAAAAGGAAGCTTGCCGGGCTTTCGAACGGGAATAAAGGCAATCCCGAGTTCCATTGCCAGCGGCGCTCCAAAAACAAACCCCCGGGCCTCGGCAGCCAAAATAGATGTCAGGTTAGCATCTCGAAATGGTTCTGCCATTCGTCGAGTGACCTCTTTCATCGCGGCCGCCGATTTCAGCATCGGGGTTATGTCGCGAAACATAATTCCGGGCTTGGGGAAGTTGGGAACAGAACGGATATAGGTTTTCAAATCCACTTAACGATTCCTGCAATGGGGGGATCGACATGTCGTCATCAGGTTTATGCGGCCATTAGATGGCAAATGTTAATAGTTATTCAGGAATCTGTCACGGCACAATCTGACATCGACAATCCGAAGTTGTCTGTCCAATTCTCTGGCGTTCACATTATTGAACGTCGACAAAACACGCCTAACAAGTCTCTTTTCGGCAACGTCCAACCATATTTTCTTCTATTCTGAAGCTGGCAGGCTGTTAAGAATCTGTCGGCAGCGATCGACTTCCGCCGAAACGGAAGCGTCGTCGCCATACAGTGTCAACGCTGCTTCGAGCGAATCTCTAATGAGTTCCACGTCGTCTCTTTCTTCGATCATTTCATCAGCGCGATCCGCGATGCCACTTAATAGCTGCTGGCGTCCAGCAACATTTTGCTGACTGCTCCAGTCCTGCAGGGTCGCAACCAAAAACTGGCTTAAGTAAGCAAATTCACTTTCGTCGCTGATAACCTGCTTGACTGCCTCCAACTGTTGAATGGCGACTGAAATTTCACCGTGAGCGTACTTATCGAAGGTGCCACGCACCAGTCGTTGAATTTCGGAATCGCGCGAACTGTCTGATGGTGCGGACACTTTCAGACGACGGCAGAATTCGTACTGAATCACCTGCCGCAGCCACACGTCAATCTGTTCGCGTTTTTCAGGAAGTGAGTCCTGCTCCACAATAGGTTCCAGAAGGTCTCTGGCACGAAGCCATGGCGGGCCGGCTGTGGCGTTCATCATTTTCTCCGCGCGTTTGTATTCTTCGATTGGATCCGGCATAGCAGTTCGCGGCAGGTAATAACCGGCGCCGATCACAAGAGCGAACAGACCCACCAGTACAAAAGTATTGTCAAAGAACTTCGCAACCTTCGACTTTTTTAGATTCGATTCAATATCTTCACGAAGAATATTCCGCACCATAGTGGCAGCACCAGGCCGGTGTTCTTTTGTGCCCGACTGACCATCGCCTGCTCTGGTTCTATCACTCGTTCCTCCTGACGTATAATCTGACGAGGCGTCAATCTTACCAAGTTGCGTTTCGGCTTCGGCCTTTTCTTCGAACTCAATTCTTGCACTGATATTCTGCAACTGCTTGATCGCAACAAGCGCGTCCGGAAAACGCTTATCTGGTTTTTTCTCCAGCAACGTACACACGTAGTCTTCCAGCAGTCGGTGAATTTCCGGTACGTAATGACGAGGCTTATCGAACTGAGCGAATTGGTGCTGATGCAGGATTTCACTGGCCATTTTCCCGGTGAAGGGGGGCCGACCGGTGAGCATCGCGTACATGACGGCACCCAAAGAATACAGGTCACTATGCTTGGTGGCGCGCTGCCCCCGGGCCTGTTCCGGAGACATATATTCCGCGGTTCCCACTACTCCGCCGGTTCTTGTCAGCCGCGTTGTGGCAAACACATGAGCCACGCCGAAGTCGGCTAGTTTGATCTGTCCGTCTTTAGCGACCATCAGATTGGAAGGCTTCAGGTCGCGGTGAACGATTCCTGCATCGTGAGCGGCCTTCAGAGCACTGCAAATCTGAAGAGAGATCCGGATAACTTCTTTGGGCGGCAATCTTCGTCGGCGGGAAACCATGGCAGTGAGTGTTTCACCGTCGACAAATTCCATGGAGTAATAATAGCTGCCGTCGTCACACTGGCCATCTTCAAACACCTTCACGATGTTGGCGTTGTTGAGTTTTCGCATCGCCGCAATCTCTCGGGAAAACCGCAGCACAAAACCTTCTTCACGCGCCATCGAAGCAGGAAGCACCTTCACGGCGACTTGATCTCCCGATTCGTCATGAATACCAAGGTAGACGTTTCCCATGCCGCCCGAACCGATTTTTCGACTGATGCTGTAGGGACCAATCTTATCAGGATGCATTTTAAATCACCAAAACGGAGGCAACAGGTAAAGCTCGAGCGAAAAACAATACCACACACTGCCGGATAGTTTTGCAGGTTGGCCACGTGGCTGCTTACAAGCTGTACAGCCATCATCAAAACGTGCACGGTAACGGCTGAAACGTGCGGCAGCCATGGCAAAGTTCACCAGAAATCAAGCCGCCGCCACGTCGATTAGTGGTGGCATGTTGTAGAATTAACGCACGGCGGGAATGTGCGAGTCAGTTATCTGCGTTCATGTTGAATCCCAGAGAATCAAGAAAGAGATCAGACATGATTGTTGGCGTTCCACGTGAAGTAAAGTCAGACGAGTATCGAGTGGCCATGTTGCCAAGTGGTGTTGAGGAACTTGTTTCTGCAGGTCATCAGGTGATTCTTGAACAGGGTGCCGGACTGGGCAGCGGAATTGCTGATAGTCAGTATGCCGAATCCGGCGCGACAATTGTCAAAACACATACAGAAGTGTTTGCTGCCGCAGACATGATTGTAAAGGTGAAGGAACCGCAGGTTGAAGAATGGGCTTTGCTGCGAACAGGCCAGATCATCTTCACATACTTCCACTTTGCGGCGGACGAGGAATTGACGCGAAATGTTCTAGCAACCGGAGCAACTGCGGTCGCCTATGAAACGCTGCGAGGGCGTAAAGGCGATCTGCCGCTGCTGACTCCCATGAGCGAAGTTGCCGGGCGAATGAGCATTCAGGAAGGCGCGAAGTATCTGGAACGCCCGCAGGAAGGTCGTGGGATTCTGCTCGGCGGAGTTCCCGGTGTACAACCCGCTCATATCGCTATTCTGGGTGGCGGCGTGGTGGGTAAGAATGCGGCTCAGATCGCAGCCGGGTTTCAGGCGGATGTCGCCATTCTGGACATCAGCGTCGATCGCCTGCGCTACCTTGAAGACATCATGCCTGCCAACGTTAATACGATCTTCAGCGACCGTCACAGTATCCGCGAACAGCTACGGCGAGCAGATCTGGTGATTGGCAGCGTGCTGATTCCAGGCGCGCGTACTCCAATGCTGGTGACCGCCGACGACCTGAAGCTGATGAAGCCTGGTGCCGTGATTATCGATGTCTGCATCGATCAGGGAGGCTGCACAGAAACGTCTCGCCCAACAACTCATGCCGATCCAACCTACATTGTCGACGGAATCGTGCACTATTGTGTGACAAACATGCCGGGTGCTGTTGGACGAACAAGCACTTACGCTTTGTGCAACGTGACGTTTCCATACGTCCTGCGAATTGCCAATAAAGGACTTAGTCAGGCCGTCTGCGAGGACCCAGGCCTGGCAGACGCGGTGAACATCATAAACGGTCGAGTCACCAACAAAGCGGTGGCAGATACCTTCGATATCCCGTTCGTTGACTTCAAGACTATGTCGATCTAACCAGATTCGATCATCATTCCCAACGGCACTACCCAGACAGAAATCTGCGATCAGACGCTGACTGAATAGAAATTTTTCATGGATGAACATAATCAAACAGACGAACGGTAGACTTAACCGATCGTTTATTGGTGCTACCCGTGCATTGCCAACAGCGATTCACTAACGTCAGAATCACACAGACGTAACGAAGCCCGGTTTTTTTCGAAGAACCGGGCTTCTTGTCTATGTTCCGCGCCGAATTACTATGAACTCAGGCGTTGAGCATCGTTATTCCGGCAAGCGACCTGATGCGACATATGGAAATTCGCCCGTGCAGGCACGCATGAATTCCACGAGGTCGATTTTTTCCTGAGCTGTCAGCTTCAGGGGCGTGATCTTATCACTGAGCCATTTGTTAGGTGTGCCGCCTTTGTTGTAGTGCTCAACAACTTCTTCGAGTGTCTTCTGGCTGCCATCGTGCATGTAAGGTGCGGAAAGAGCAACATTTCGAATCGTTGGCGTTTTGAATGCTCCTTTATCTTTTTCGTCCTTAGAGATTTCGTAGCGGCCAAGATCTGGTTTCTCGACGCCCATACCGACACCAAGGTTGTGATACTTTTCATCGGACAGATTTGCACCGACATGACAGTTGCTGCATCCGACCTTCTTGCCGAAGAACAGTTCCTGACCGCGAACTGCACTTGCCGACATTGGAGCAGTAGAGGCCAATGCTTTCACTTCGACATACTCAGCCCAGGTCTTTGGATCGTCTGACTTGATATCTTCCAGGTCCAGCGGATCCAGTTCTGCAAACTTCCGGTATGATTCTCGATAGTCATATGGGCTAGGCTGAGTTACCAACGCCCGTTCGAATCCAGCGATGGCCATGCCCACAGTACCAATCGTCAGGCCATGCCCCGGAAATACTTTTTCGAATTGCACCTTGTAGCCAGGAATGCTCTTCAGTGTCGCAACGCACTTATCATGCGTATTTCCCATCTCGATAGGATTCGCAATCGGGCCGACAGCCTGAGCTTCAAGCGATTCAGCTCGCCCGTCCCAAAACTGCAGGTCGCTGAGAATGCGGTTGTAGCTTGACGGCGAATTGCGTCCACCTTCCTGGTTTTCAATGCCCACGCCAAACCGAGTGTGCCGCGCGAAGCCTTCCTGAGGATGATGGCAGGAAGCACAGCTCACTGTGCCATCCGCTGAAAGTCGCGTATCAAAATAAAGCTGTCTTCCCAGTTCGATTTTGGCTCGGGTCATCGGGTTGGCTGCAAGTCCTTTTATCTGACTTTGGCCAAGACTCATCCCAAGAGGAAGTGCCACTTCCAGTTCAATGTGATTATCTTCGTTAGCCAACCATGCATTCAGGTCAGACGTGGTCAGAACACCATCTCCGGGCACGCCAGACGTGAGCGTATCTACCCCCAATGTGACCTTTGAACTTAAGTTTCCACCTGCTAAAACGGTTGCCGTTGTCAGAACCAAAACGGCCAGAAAATTAACGATACTCTTCACCTGATTCTCCAATGCGGCGTTCAAAAAAGCTGCTTCTTATTACATTCTAAGCAGCAGACAGATTGTGTCCAGGCACCTGAGCAACCCCGGCCGTGGCGACTAAGTTTTCAACCTGAATATTGCACAGCAACACAGGCCAGCGAGTAAACGCCGCAATCGCTCAAAAAATTGGCTATTGCAATGTTCTATCTCATGACAATGGATTGCCCAACATCAATTATTATTCTCTGCGGCAACCCCGATACCATTCGGCGTCTGCGGCATTGCCCCAACCACACAGCAACTCTCCAGCGAGTGTTGTACCGAAGGCTGATATTTTGCTTCACAATGGCGAAAACAAGTAGAAATTAGGCCTTCGACATGGCGTGTTGATGCAAAAATTGCGAGTGGTCGAAGTAACGAATATATGTAAAAACCGTTCCGTTTCAGGGCGGCTTATTCGTCGCTTTGAGGCAGGAAGTCGATAATGGTGCCACATGGGAAGTCGATTCGCAGGAGCTCAGGACCAGGCTGACCGACGGCGACGGTGGCTGGCCAACGGTGACATGGGCGAAACTCAAACAGTCGACGCAATGTTCGACTCGTCCACCGAAGCCTTTCCGGAAATTCCGGTTGTTGTGCAATCCCCCGAACTGGAACTTGTCCGCTATGTGATTTCGCCGACACTGTGGAAACATCTTGTGGCTCTGTCGGTAATGCTGATGGGCGGAATCAGCCTGGCATATTGGTTGCAATCAACAGAGTCTGATCTCAACTTTGCACACTCGCCTGTTTCTTCAGTCCGCCTGTTCGACGGATGTTCCGGAATCCTGATGTTACTGTCAGGCCAATTAGCCCTGCTTATTGGTTGGCTCAGATCACGAAGCGAAGTTGATTTTCAGGGGCGCTATCGCGGCTGGAAGTGGATGGCAGTTGCCTGTTCGATGCTGTCCGTCATTCTGCTGACCGGTACAACACAGCTTGTTCCCGAATTGCTGGCAGCGGGAATTGAAGTGGCGACCGGACCTGTTCAGGCCGCAAAGCCCGCAATCCTATTTATCTGCTGTGTCACGTCGGCGATGTTAATCCTTGGAAGAGTGCTGCCGGATATGGGACGGTGTCTGTACTCTCAAGCGCTGCTTGTGACTGCGGTGTTGGCAACGGTTGTAAGATTGATGCTGATCCATGGTTCCGCACATGCGTCCATCGATGCGCACATCTTCAAACACATGTCTTTGTTTGCGGCGTTCGCAACATTCGCATCGATGCTATTACACTGTCGTTATGTAACTTTCGTATGTAACGATCCACCCCGAAGATCAATCAGCAACCCTGATTCCGTGTTGCCTGATTCAGAAGCATTGTTGTCCGATGTGGAGAAGGATGTCGCTTCAGAAAATGAAAAGGTTGCAAAGAAGGTCGCCCCTAAGAAATCCACTGGCAGAAAACGTTCCGTCCCAGGGAAATCCGGTAAGGCTGCCTGACACGTGTGGCGGTGATGCCAGCAGCCAGACTCGACAGACTTCTGCTGCAAATTCGACGTCCTTGCCACGACACAGACTGACTAGCGGTGCTGCAGCGAGACAAATTTTGAGCCAGCGTGTCGGATGACTTTTTTCTATGCGGCAACTCCGCCATCATAGTGTCTTCGATTCCGTGTTCAGGGCGAGGAGCAGAGTGATGGTTGTTCGAGCGCACCTTGTTATTGCGTTTTGTCTTCTGGTTTTTTCCAGTGAATGTTCAGCTGCAGAACCAGTTGTGGTGCCTGTGCCGCAACTGGAAACAGTAGACGTCTGGCTGGGCACAAGCAGCACTAAGCCAAGCAAAGGCATCTATCACTGCATACTAAATACAACAAACGGAAAGCTTTCTGAACCAACGTTGGTTGCTGAAATTTCCGGCCCTGGATTTCTGGCAATGCACCCCACTTTGCCACTCCTGTATGCCGTTGGAAACGTCGAAGCAAAACCTTCCGTAGCCGCCTATCGAATTGAAGGCGCTCTGAAGAATGCCTCGTTGAGGTTTCTTAACGCTCTGCCGATCGGAGACGGAGGCGCGGCTCATGTTTCCGTTGATGCAACGGGTCACACGTTGCTAACAGCTCAATATGGCGGCGGTTCAACGGGCGTTTTCTCACTCAACAAAGATGGTTCGTTGAAGGAAAGAACTCAGCTGATCGATCACGAAGGCGGATCGCGTGCAGTCCCTGGTCGGCAGGATAGTTCACACGCTCACTGGACCGGGTTTTCGCCTGACAATCGCTTTGCATTTGTTCCGGACCTTGGACTGGACCAGGTGGTGATTTACAAGTCGGACAGCTTGAATTCAAAGCTTCAGCCGAACGGCTTCGGCCAGATTGCTGCGGGTGGCGGACCTCGACACATGAAGTTTCATACAAACGGAAAGTGGATTTATGTTTTGCATGAACTGGATCTGAAAGTCACGTTGTTCGACTACGATGCCGCCAACGGAATCATGATTCCAAAGCAGACCGTTGAAACCGTGTCTCGTGAAGATATTGCAAAAGAAAAGTTCACTAGCTGTTCAGAGATTCGCGTTCACCCGAGTGGCAACTTTGTTTATGCCGCGAATCGCGGACACGACACGATCACTGCTTTCAGGGTCAACCAGGATAATGGCGAACTGAGTTTCATCGAATGCGAAAATGTGCGTGGAGCCACGCCTCGCAACTTCAATATCGACCCAACTGGCAAATGGCTACTGGCGGCCGGTCAGAACTCGCACACACTGGCCTGTTTTGAGATCAATCAGGAATCAGGCGAACTTACCTACAATGGCAATGTCGTTCACGCACCTGCGTGCATCTGTGTGATGCTTGGTGCCGAATAGTTTCGTGCCGAAAACCATGCGTGCCAGTGCTTGTGCCGCTCTAATTCAAGCGTAACCCAGCAACTCCGTTCGCACGAGTATTGTGCCGGCGGGCACGGTCGCTGACCTACGATCTTCAGTATCCAAACATTGACCATCGAAAATTCCGGGCCTTCAACAACCCAGGACATAAACGGCCAATTGCGCAGAATAGAACACTAAATCGATGAACGTCGGATTGACGCTGCAACGACAATCGGAACTGCTTCAGACTTACCAGCAGGGACTACTTCTGGACACGCTTCCGTTCTGGACGAAGCACAGCATTGATAAGGAACATGGAGGGTTCATCACGTCCGTCGATCGTGACGGTAACATCGTCGACACAGACAAGGGTGTCTGGCAACAGGGGCGATTTGCCTGGTTGCTCGGTGAGTTGTACAACAATGTTGAAGCACGACAGGAATGGCTGGACCTGGCGTTGCACGGAATCAAATTCATTGACGCACATTGTTTTGATCCAGTCGATGGACGAATGTGGTTTCAGGTGACGCGTGAAGGCAAGCCCATTCGCAAACGTCGGTACTCGTATTCAGAAAGCTTTGCGGCGATTGCTTATGGCGAATACGCAAAGGCCTCAGGGAACACTGAATATGCAGACAAGGCAGAGAAGGCTTTCAAGCAGTTTGTCGGTCACAATATTGCACCGCTGGAAGCGCAACCGAAGTATACGAATACACGACCTACTCGAAGTCTCGGCTTCCCGATGATCACAATCGCCACTGCTCAGGAATTGCGGCAGTCGATCGGACTAGACGTCGCCAACGAGTGGATTGATCGCAGCATTGATGTAATTCGTCGATTTCACATCAAAGACGATCTTAAATGCGTGATGGAAACAGTCGGCGGCAACGGTGAGATTGTCGATCACTTTGATGGAAGAACGCTAAACCCCGGTCACGCCATCGAAGGTGCCTGGTTCATTATGGCCGAGGGACGGTATCGGAATGACGTAACATTGATTGAACTTGGCTGCAAAATGCTCGACTGGATGTGGAAACGAGGCTGGGATTCCGAGTATGGCGGGTTGCTGTACTTTGTTGATGTATATGGAAAACCGGTGCAGGAATATTGGCACGACATGAAATTCTGGTGGCCTCAAAACGAAGCCATAATAGCAACTCTACTCGCCCATGAATTAACGGGCGATGAAAAGTACGCTCGCTGGCATACGCAACTACACGACTGGGCTTACCGCCTGTTTCCAGACCGAGAACACGGTGAATGGTTTGGTTACTATCATCGAGACGGACGGCTGAGTTCAACGCTAAAAGGCAATCTTTGGAAAGGGCCATTTCACTTGCCCAGAATGCAGCTTGTATGCTCAAGGATTCTAAAATCCGGCACGGCATTGCCGCCCTAGATGTCGATCCGCGAATTAATCTGGCGTGAGTGTTGGGTTTGCAGCAGACTTCTTCGTGGCGTATTTTTTATTGAGTCATGGAGGTCTCATATGTCAGGTAGGGCGGCGAGTGTTGTGATTACGGTACGTCCGCAAGCGATTCTTCGGGCGTTGAGTGTGGCGACGACGGTGGCGTTGAGTGTGGCGACGACGGTGGCGTATCGCTTGCGTCAACGAGCCAGGATGATTTTACTCGCGTTCGAAAAACAGCTCAATCGTGATATCGCGGCCGCCGTGTCGCTGGGCCGCGATCAGGTGGCGATGTGGCGACG
>JBDNFN010000150.1:0-4746 GCA_041689795.1 Fuerstiella sp.
ATGGCGGCGATGGTGATCGCGATGATGTTTTCAACGGTATGGAAAATGTTGATGGGCGTGCGAGGATCGTTGAGTCGGCCGGCGATCGTTTTCAAACCTTCAAACTCGTCCCAAGAGACTTCCATGAGAATGCGTTCCAAAATCCAGGGTGACAAAACAACAACACCCTATGATGACATCCTCAACCACTTCGCGCAAGTCTACCCACATTCATAACCCTACCCAAAGTGCGCGCCCGGTCTGGCTATTGGCCGACTCGTGAAGCGTTATCAGTCAACTGGAATCACCGAGAAGGGTCACCGAGACAGTGCTCAGCAAGGCGGCGGATTCGATACTGCTTCTTGAGCCGCTTAACGCACGATGCGGGAATGAATCCCTCTTCAATCCAGATTCGAATTATTTTAGGGTGCCGGCCGACGAGTAACCCAAACTCGCCCGTGCTCATCCAATCATTCAGATCAGGCTGTGGCTTCTTAGGCCGTTTAGACTTCTTAGCCTTCATGTCGTTTCCTCCTTTGGTTCGGACAGGGAGAAACATACACGACGATTTGGGGGATTTTTCGCCACGGGAAGATCTGGGACTTGATAGGGTTTTCCGGAGACCCGCAGAACGAACATATCTCGAACTCGCCGCAATGGGGGTTCGTCGCCATACCTAAAACTATTCTGACCCCTCTAATGTTTCATTCGTGCGGTTCAGAGGGGCATAAAAAGGCAATAACACCAGATTTTATTGCGTTTTAGGCCTTATGCAATGACTGTTTCGATCAGCAAAGTTCCCGGATGGACTTCACTGAGGATTTGCTGAGGAGACAGCCGCACTGCGATTTGTTCGTCCATTTTTAGTGAAATTCTGAGTGGATGTGACTCCAGTGCAGTTCCGGTTGTGTGACACGACCGCAGGTCGTAGTATTTACTTTCCGGAAGTGATTGCGATCTGGTGATCGTCGCAGTCTTCAAAACTGTTGAGGTGCGTTAGCGCGTGCTTGGTGGGTTCGATTCCCATCCACTTCCGCTTGGGCAGGTGTTTCGAGGGCGTCTCGGACCCTGCTTTTTTGCTTTTAAGACTTGTTTTATAGGCTTTTCTGCAACCTCAGTCACGTTCGGTTGAATATGCCCATTCGCCCCAGTTCCACCCATATCGGACGGTTTTTGCGACGCCCATTGCGACGCTCCCCCCGATTTCTGTGTAGGGTGGACAACAGCCACCACCTTAATATCGGTCGTTAGTTCAGTTGCTGCCTTCGATCGAAACTCTTTCATCTCCTGAATGTAGTGCGACTCGGCAACGTCATCAGTGTTGCCCATCCATTCGCAGACTGTCCCCCGAGGGTAGAACTGTTCAAGAATCGTCTGACGCGTTGACCTGAGATTTTGGAAGATTTTCGGCCACGGCTTGACGCCTGCCTTGATGCACAAACGCCGCATTCTCGCCCGCAGGTTCGTGTCGCTTTGCTGCCGGCGTCTCTGGACAACGAAGTCTTCCGGCCCGGTATGCTCCGAAACTTCGTACAAGTCCAGGAGATATGGCAGGAGCTCCGGGAACAATGGCGTTTCGCGGAGCGGTTTTCCCACGCCTTCAGTCTTTGGGGAATGAACGGTCATCATGTTTTCATCCCAACGGATCGCAGACCACTTCATGACGAAATGTTCTGACGGCGTCCGCAGGCCTCCCCAGAACGACAAAGCGATAATTGCCCGCATCTCAGCGTCTGGAGCCTTGTCGATGACTCTCAACACGTCCTGAACCGCAATCATCTGTCTCCGGCCTTGCTGTGGTGTTCGCTTAGCCTTGACCGATCGGAACGGGTTCACCGCGATAATCTCAGCGTCTACAGCTTCGTTTAGAAAGCTCCTCACGTGCCCCAGATGCTTCGAAGGCGTTTCACCAAGGTGGCCAGCTCCCCCTTCGCTCTTTGGCGTCTTGAGCCATCTCAGGAAGTCTTTGCCATCTTTTGCCGTAAGTTCTCCGATAGTCTTGCTACCAAAGAAGTTTCGAACCTTGTTAATGGCTTGACCCCATGTTTTTGTCGTTCCGGGCTTAACGTCACGGCGATTGACAACATAGCGTTCCACAAACTCCGCAAACGGTTCATCCGCTGAACTGGTTTCGGCCTGAATGCGAGGTTCAATGAGCCCAGTATTCACCAGTTTTTTAAAGAACGGATCCGGCAAGCCCCCCAGCCAACCCGCATCCTGATCGTCTAATCGGGTGTTCGATTTCTTTGCCTGAATAATGCCTTCGATATGGCGAAAAACAGAATCAGCTTGTTTTGCGGAATGGTCGCTGAAGCGGATCGTGCTTGCTTGTTTACTGCCGTCGACCGCCATGAATTGAATTCGCCAACTCTTGTTGGGTTTGCCGGTTCGTTTGTCCTTGCTCCGAATCAGTGATGCCATATCGCACCTGTCTTTCTGGTGAGTGTCTTGAGAGAAAGACGCGGGAAGCTGGTAAGACTTTCCAGTTTGTCGGCCTGCAGAGCCTATCCCGCGTCTGAATTCTAATGTGTTCGCTTGTTTGCGTCCAGGGTTTGTTAAAAACTCCCCAGTAAGTTCGCACGCTGACACGAACAAAGTATCGCCCAGACCTATCGAAAGCCCGCACAAGCGATCTGAGGGAACCGTTTTTAGCTGCGTCGCGGCAAACAAAACTAACGACAAAACTCGCGATGTAGATTGTGGTATCATCCAAAAAAAGGGGTCGGAGAACCTACGTTTTTTCAGCGATCGCCAGGAGTTCCGGTGATTCTCTGGACGCCTGGATTCTGGCGACGACCTCAGACGCCAGTGCACGGCCATCGCTCGCCTGGTTGTTGATTTGCAAAGCCAGAGCGGGCCCAGACTCAGGTTTCCCAATCGTGCGACTCAAGAGGAGTTCCATCGCTTTCAGATCTCCGGTTTCGGCCATCGCGACCAGTTTTCGGGTGATTTTCGCAATGTCATCTCCCGTCACGGCGGCGAGCATCGCGGTCCGCAGCAACGCGACTTGCCCCGCATGTGGATTGCCAGGTCCGCCCGCGTTGCCGATAGCAAAAGTTCCGTTTGGTAGCCGATCGACCATTTTGTATGTCCTTTTCGAGTGAGAGACCGCCAGGCCTGTTTGACCTGGCGGGCGTGTGAGCCAGGTTTAGAAGAATTCAGGGTGCAGCATTTTAGTCGCAGCCTGTTCGCGTTCAGAATTCAGCCGCTCAAGATCAACCGTTAAGGCCTGGTAATCCGCTCGCAGGTTCGCGAGTCCCGCAATCTGCCCAGGCATTTTAGTGCGGTCGGATCGCGCTGCCTGGGCACCCTGGGATTCAACCGCAGACAACCAGTCTTCGCGCTCGCGGATCAGTCGATCCATCTCAGATCGTCGGCTGTCAATTCCAGCGAGCTGGCTGTCAATTCCAGCCGTTGCCGACTCGGCGGCAACTGCTGAACACGATTCCAGCAATTGTCGTCTCGCAGTTGCCGCTGCTGTGATTGCATCACGTGCCTGATCAACTTTGTCGTTGACGTGCGAGTTCTTCGCGGTGTGCTTTTCGATCAAATCGGCCAACTGGTCAATCGCAGTTGCCGCTGCTTGCGTCAGCTTTGGATATTCAGATTCAGCAACGTCGCCCGCCGCGACAACTGCCGCCCACCCACGACGATCATGAAGCAACTCGATCGCCTCTTGCAGATCCTCCGGCGATCGCCGCAGATCATCGAGTGCCGTCAGAATCTCGTCGGCGTCTTTCAGAATCTCGTCAGCAACATCAACCACCAGCTTTGACCAAACAGCCTGATTCGCCTGGCTGACTTCAGTTTTGCGAACAGATAACTTTTCAAGAACGTTCAACATTTGTGGGGCTCCTTTTGAGCAATAACCTTTTTAAGGAACGCACAACGTCGTGCGTCCATAACTTTTGAAAACTTTGGGGCATTGGCGTTGCCAGAACTTCAGCAATTGGGATCCAATCTAATCGACTTGGTTCGTCGGCCAGTGCTGTGGCATACTTGCTCAGTGAACTCAGACCATAAGTTCGGTGGCTGAACGACGCCTCACGATCAACCAGAAACCCCTGGCTGCTCAGCCTGTATGCGATGTGCACCAAGGTTCTTATGAATCGGTAATCGTGACCCGCCCAGAGCAACGGCCCGCAATGTGCTGGCCAGGATCGCCACGGTTTCGCGACCACGGGCTTCAGGGCTTCGATGTTGATCTTGTTTTCTTGCGGACCGGGTCGGCTGACCAGGTGGGCTAATTCATGGCACACCAGAGCGTTCATTTCAAAATCAGCGTCGCGGCCAGCGAATTCGCTGCTAAGAACCATGAAACGCCCGGAAGCTAATGCGGCCACGCCGGCATGAACTGAAAGCCCAGCGTCGTCGGCCATCAGAATCTCGACCGGGATTTCGGAGATCCTCCGGCAGGCTGCCTGGAGCCGCTGGCGATGTGTTTCTAATGTTGGTCTCATACTTCAGCTTCCGAAAATCAGCAGTTGAATGCTGGCAAGAATCGTGATCGCCGCTGCGACGGAAGTTGTGATCGAATGGAGTTCTCGTCGCGACAATACAGCACGACGCACCGCCCAGCAGCCGGCAGTAATTGAGATCATTAGTGCTGTGATGACCATGTTCATTCTCTCCTGGAAGTGTGATGTAGTGTCTGCGATTGTCGGCACTTGGGCCGTTTGCCCCGTGGTTTGGGTAGCAAGTGCCGACAACGGTTACTGTTTAAGTACAAATTCACGACTGGAATGCAGTGTCTGCCATTCACCGGTG